>JBIIBX010000141.1:0-4036 GCA_044239185.1 Schleiferiaceae bacterium
GCCAACTCCTCGGCGAATGGACCGTCCCCGCCAACACCACCCTTCCCCTCACCGACGCCCACGCCCCCGGCCTCCGCGTTTGGACCTTCACCGCCCACACCCTCTACCTCCAAGCCGACCGCACCCTCAAGGTGCCCGACTGACCCCAAAACAAGGCTTCAGCGCCTCCAGACGCCCCAGCGCTTCCAGACGCCCCAACGCTCCCAAGCGCCCTTCCCCGCCCCAACCCACCAGACGCGTCTCGCAGTGCTGGTCGACTTACGCACCATTCGGTGTGACTTAGTTACCATTTTGGCCAACTAACGCACCATTCTGTTTGATTTTCCGACCATTTCAAGCCTTTTTCGTCCGAAAAAGCCCGAAAAAGCCCCTCAGCCCCCCTCAGATTGATACAAAACGAAATCCTAACAGGCTCAAAAACAACACCCTAGCACATTCCTCCCAATCCCACTACCGCTTTGGCACTCTTTTTGCCCACACGACACCGTAGGATTTAGATTCAGGATGTGGGGTGATTTTTGTGTTAATGTTCGATTTCCAACCTGAATCAAGAAAGAGCCGGCTTACGCCGGCTCTTTTGCTTTCCCCCTGGACCAAAAAAAAGGCCGCCTCTTGCGAGGCGGCCAGCACGAGACAATGCCAACTTAATTAATGCCCCCCACTCCCGAGTGCAATGCAAATATTCTTGGGTTCTGTGAAAAAACGAAGCGCTTCAAAACCGCCTTCGCGGCCCACGCCGCTGGCCTTCACCCCGCCAAAAGGCGTGCGAAGGTCCCGCACCAACCAGCAGTTGACCCATACAATACCCGTTTCCAATTCAGACGCTACCCGGTGGGCCCTCTGCAAATTCGACGTCCACAGCGTCGCCGCCAGCCCGTATTGGGTTCCATTCGCTAATTCCAGTGCCTCTTCCTCCGTGTCAAACGGCATGACCGTCACAACGGGTCCAAAGATTTCTTCTTGGTTCGTGCGGCAGGCCATGGACAAACCGGTGATCACGGTGGGGGCTACGTAGTAACCGTCGGCCTGGGGACCGTCCAGCAAAACGCGGTGTCCGCCGCACTCCACCGTACCGCCTTCTTGCTGGGCCAAGTCGATGTAGGATAAGATCTTCTGCATGTGGGCCTCGCTGACCACAGCCCCTACTTGGGTGCCGTCGGCGTCGGGCGGACCCACCCGCAACGCGCGAACGCGGTCCACAAAGGCCTCCAAAAACCGCGGATACAGGGAGCGTTCCACCAAAATTCGGCTGCCGCATAGGCAAATTTGGCCTTGGTTCGCAAACGACGACCGCACGGTGGTGCGCAGCATTTCGTCGAAATCGCAGTCCGCAAAAATGAGGTTGGCATTCTTCCCGCCAAGTTCCAAGCTGAGCTTTTTGAAGAGGGGCGCCGCCTGCGCGCTGATTTTGGCGCCGGTTACCGTGCCTCCGGTAAAGGAAATCACCGGAACGTCGGGATGCGTCACCAGGGCCTCGCCCAAGCCCGCACCGGTGCCGTGGATAATGTTTAGCACCCCCGGGGGCATGCCCGCTTCTGCACAAATACGGGCCAGCAGGTACGCCGTTGCAGGCGTTACCTCAGACGGTTTGGCTACGACGGTGTTGCCTGCCGCTAAGGCCGGGGCAATCTTCCAGGTGAAGAGGTACAAAGGCAGGTTCCACGGACTGATGCACGCAGCCACGCCGATGGGCCGTCGGAGGGTGTAGTTAAAGCCCGACGCGCCCATGTCGTGGGTTTCGGAATGGTCGTGCAGGATGGCCGTGGCGTAGAAGGCAAAATTGTCCCGGGCGCGGGGAATATCCACGGTTTGCGCCAGTTTCAAGGGCTTGCCGTTGTCCCGGGATTCGGCTGCCGCCAAAACGTCCAGCTGGGCATGGATGCCGTCGGACACCCGCATCAAAATGCGGCTGCGCTCGGCAGCTGCCATGCGCGACCAAGCCGGAAATGCCGCCTTTGCCGCTGCTACCGCTCGGTGCACGTCCTCCGGGCCGGAATCGGGAATGCGGCCGTACACCTTACCGGTAGCCGGTTCCACATTGTCCAAGTACATACCCGACGCTGGGGCGACAAACTCTCCGTTGATCCAATTCAGCAAATCCATGTCCGTTAGGTTTATTTAGCCCGCTTGAGGGCCCATTGGTTTAATGTTTCTACCAGCACGTCTCGACGTTTCTTTAACGTCTCCGGCCGGGTTGACGGTTGAAATTTCAGCGCCCACTCTTTGCGCGTGGTAAACGACTGCGCCGCAAAAAGCGCGGAACCGTCGGGGCATTCCGCCAAGACCTCTTGCAACGCCGCCGGAAGCTCGACGGTCCGTTCGTCGCGGTCCAACCAGACCGTTACTTGCACGTTTTCATCCGCTTGCAGCCCCAAAAACTCCCATATCTCCTTGCGAATGAGCAGCATGTGTTGGGGATGGCCGTATTTAACCAAGATGCCGCGGTAGGTGACTTGCTCGTTGAACCGCGCATAAATAGCGGGGCGTGCCTGTCCCCACTGGGCTTTTACATCAAATGGAACGAGGAGGTAATGGCCGTTTTGTTCTGGCGCTGCCTGTGCCAGCGCCTCAAAATGAACCGCATCGTCCGGCACGGGCAGGGGGTCGTAGTAAATGGTTTGCACCGGGGGACCCGTCGTTACAAATTCGGCGTCCGCCCGCCGTCCACGGGGATGTTGATACCGGTGATGTACGAGGCGTCGGGGGAGGCCAAAAAGGCCACAGCCGCTGCAATTTCCGACGGTTGCGCAAAACGACGCATGGGAACTTCGTCGATCATTTCCTGGGCCACCTCGGCGGATGCCCGACCGGTGCGGGCTGCACGTCCGTCAATGATGGCGGTGAGTCGCTCGGTTTGGGTGGCTCCGGGCAAAACGTTGTTCACCGTAATCCCGTCAACGGCCAACTCGTTGGCCAAGGTTTTGGACCAGTTTCCCACGGCCGCGCGTACGGTGTTGCTAACGCCCAATCCGTGCAAGGGAGCTTTGACGCTGGTGCTGATGATGTTGACAATCCGACCGTAGCCAGCGGTCCGCATGCCGGGGACCACAGCCTGGGCCAAGCGCTGGTTGTTGATGAGGTGCTGTTGGAAGGCGGCCACGAAGGCGTCGGGCTGAGCGTCCAAGATGGGGCCGGCGGCAGGGCCGCCGGTGTTGTTGACCAAAATGTGGACGGTGTTTCCTTTGGCCAAGAAGTCCTGAACGGCGTGCGCTACGGTGTCGGGTTGGGTGTAGTCGGCCACCAAATAGGTATGGGACTGCTGCGAAGGGGTGGGCAAGGAAGCTGCGGCCAAGCGCAATTTTTCTTCGCTTCGTGCCAAGAGCACTACACGTGCTCCGCGTTCTGCCAACGTTTGGGCCACGGCCCAGCCAATCCCTTGGGTACTCCCCCCAACGAGGGCTGTTTTGTCCTTCAAATCCTGCTGCATGGTTCAAAAATACGGCATTCTGGGCAGCACAAGGGGTAAAAAAGTCAGGGGAACGCAGGGGGGTGGAAAAAGTCAGGGCGGCGCTGCGCGCCGCCCTGACTGGCCCTTTTCCTTTTTAAAAGTGCTTACTGCACCACCAACGGCAAAACCTCTTGACCGTGTGCGGCGTCTATCACAATGCGGTACATTCCGCGGGCCCAGGTGGCCACCGGGACTTCCAAGGTGCGCATGCCTTCCTGAACCTCGGCTTCCCACAGTCGACGGCCCAAGGCGTCCACCGCGTACATGCGGGCTCCAGCGAGTCCGTCGCCCACATGAACCACAGCCACTTCCGAAGCAGGGTTGGGCATCAAGCGTACGGACGTCGAACCCGATTCATCCATGCCCAAATTCACGAAGTTGTAGGGCGAGGAAACCGACGTACATCCGTTGGAATTCGTGACTTGCACGGTGTACACGCCGTTTTGGGTGGGTTGCCAGTAGGTGCTGTCTGCTCCCGAAATGGCGGTTCCATTCAAAAACCACTGGTTGCCCGACGGAGCCGAACTCAACAACCAATTGGCCGCCGTGCTGAACACAATTTGCGGCACAGACGGCAGTGCGTAAACC
>JBIIBX010000142.1:0-4015 GCA_044239185.1 Schleiferiaceae bacterium
CATAGCTGCCGCGCAAGAAAAACTGGTCGCGGAAGCTGTATTGACCGCCCACCGTAAATTGGTCCTTCTTGAAAGAATTCGAAATGAAATTCCCTGCAAACGTCAACTTCTGCTTGCCTGGTAAGGAATAATCCTTGGACAATCCAATTGCCAACTGGGTGGGCAATTCAAACGCCTGGGCGCGCACGTTGTAGGTGTTGGCATAGGTGCCCCACTCTACGGGAAGCACCACGGCCAAACCGTCCCCGCGGTACCCAAAGGAGGGCCCAATGTTGCGCAACGTAATACCAAACCGAAAATCGCGCGACTTTCCGGCAACGTATTGCACCCCTGCATCAAAGCACATGCCCGATGCGGTCAGGTTCGAAATGGACGAGTTGTACAACTTGATGTTCACACCACCGTAGATGTTATCGGTGAACATCTGGGAATAGGCCACACCCAAAACCGTGCTTCCGGGAGAATAAATTCCCGCACCGCCGTCAGGCAGTTGATTGGTGGTGACTTCAAAGTCGCCGTAGTCAAAATTGGTCACGTGGATACCCAGGACCCCGTTTCGGGTAGGGGTTGCCAGTGCAGCAGCATTCACTTGAATACCGGCACCTTGAAGCCAAGTGGTGTTGGAAAAGCCGGCGTTGAATCCTTTGGAAAACGCCAGACCGGCGATGTTTCCATACATGGATTCAATACCTGTAACATTGGCTGTATTGCCTTCTGCCCAACCTGCAGTACGCGCCCACGGATTGATTAAAAGTTCTCCCGCTCCTGCAGAACCAGATCGGGTAGGGTTACCCGCCCACAATGAGGCTGAGGCGGCCAGTGCTAAAAATGCGAAGGATGTTTTCATGCGTATGTGCAATTAGAAGCCCGTTGGGTCAAACGGACGCATTGTTCCAAACCACTTGATGATCTTTTCTCCAATGCCGTCGGCCTGGATGTGCAAAATGTAAACGCCGCTGGCGATTGGCACCCCGTAGTTGTTCTTCAGATCCCAGTACATCCAGGTGTCGGTGTTGTCTTTGCGCAAGGTGCGCACCAACGAGCCGTCGGTGGTGTATACAGAGACCACACAGTTCTCGGGCAAGTTGGTAATCTTAACCAAGTTGTCCAACTGCGAACTTTCGTAGGCACTTTGAGACAAGTACGGATTCGGAACCACGCGAATGTTGTCCAAAGCGTTCTTGGCCACTGCATTGTCTCCCTTTCCGGTTGCGATTCCAACGGTACTAAACAAGTACTTCGGATTGCCCGTGTTGGAGTTGTCTACCACCAACTTCTCGTACGGACGAGCGGTACGGATACGAACCCGCAACTCCGAAGGCATGTCGGTGTACAAATCCACCCCTTGGTACTGAGGCTGAATCATGCCCAACGAGCACCACATGATGGAACGGGTGAACGTTTGGCGGTTGGTACCTGTACTCAAGTTGGTGATTTCGTTGTACAACGGATGGGCCGTGGGGTCGTCTCCTTTGTAAGAAAGATCAACAATCGTGGTTCCTTTGCGTACCGAGGGAGCAAATACATAGATGTAGTGCTGGCCTCCGAAGCGGAATCCACCCGTTACGGGGTCTTGAGGGAAAATACGCTGGCGCGAAGTTGGGTTGAACTTCATGTCTCCACCGTTGTCGGAAAGCATCCAGCTGTTTTCACCAAATGCCATGTTCAAACGCGTACCGGTCTCTACGTTGATAGCGTAACCTGGGAAGTAGCTCCATCCTGTAGTTGCACCAGGAACCAATTGGCCGTTGCTCTTGTCCAAGCCTGCAGCGCGGCGCAGCGTGAATTTAGAAGCGCCACCTTGCGTAAGTGCTTCGTCTTCTCCCATCTCAAATACAGGAACACGCGTCCACTTCGCTGGATCTTTCGAGAATACGACGTCCACACTCTGCAAATTCTTGGGCTCCAAGCGAAGGGAAACTTGCATGGCGCTGTCCGCCGGACCCATACCGTAGATGGTGGTTCCTTCTGCGGTGCCGCGACCGAGTGAACTAACGTAGTAAAAAGGTGCCCAGGTGCCGCCAAGGATTGTTTCGAAAAAGCCTTTGGGATCGTTGGGGATGTCCTTGTAGAATTTCGCCGGGGCGGCAGTAGCCAAATCGTTGGGGCCTGCCAAAATCCAGTTGTAAGGGCTGTAGCTGTCGTCATCGGCAATTCCTTCGTACCAGGTCTTGGTGGGGTCGGAATAGACCGCATCCGAAGTGAGCAAACCGCCGTTGCGAACACCGTCCTCGTCCAATCCAGGAGCTTCCACATCGGAAATCTCCACGGACATACCAAGCTCGGGAACGATCTGCTCGTTCAGTACTTTGATGCTGGTCAACGAATTGGCAATGACCGTTCCAGTGGCCTTGTCTTGGATGGACCACCGTGCGTTGCCGCCTACTCCGTCGAAAATGAGGTAGTACTCGCCTTCGGGAACATTCAAAGGATCAACCACTTTCACATTGACAGGACCGTAACCACCCAAGTACTTGGGATTGGGCATGTAGCCGTTTGCAAACACCGTGGACAAAATCTCGTTCTCACTGGCGGGATCCAAACGCAGCACTCCGCCGCCGTTTCCAACGCCTTCCATACGGGTAACGGGTGGTTTGAAACCATAGAGGGTGTTAATAACCGTTCCTCCGGCTTCGCTCTGGGTTTTGTGAGGTATGCCGACGTAGCGCTTCACATTGTTTCTGCCCGCCAAGAAGGGACGTCGCTGTCCATCGGCGCCAGTTGATGGGCTGTACGGAGCAAACTCGTTGTGGGCATAAGCCACCACCGTGAAGTAGTATTCTTTGTGGTTGACAAAGCGGCGGTCTTGTCCAGTAGCAAATGCGTCTTCCGAAAGCTTGAAGGATAACTTAATACCTCCGTTTTCGGACTTCAAGGTCATGTCCTGCGGAACGACGAGATCCAAAGTGGGATCCAATTCCCAGTTCACCATGCGCGCAACTCCGTTCTTGATGTCGCACTGGCCGACAAGCTTGGCTTGAGAGGGGTCGTAACGGTCACCAATAGATGCATTCTTGCTGGCCAATTGGAACACCTGGAACCCTTCAAAACGGTAGCGGTTATTCGCATTGCGAATCAACGGGTCGATTTCTTCGTAATCCAAGGCCTGGTTGTTCGAGCCCTCGCGGTAGCTCATCATGATAATCAACTCGCGGTCCAACTCTTGCACGGTCAAATCCGGAGCATCCGGTCCGTTCAAGATTTGGAAACAGTTGTCAAACAAGGCCTGGGCCTTGTCGTCGGCGATAATTACTTTTTCAACCGATGCAAAAAGACCTTGCTTGTTGTATTCGCGTTCCCAAACCACACCGGTCGTGATGAAGTTCAAAGCACCCGGCGCCAAGGAGAAAGGCCCTGCGTTGTGCAAACCGCGCTTGTCCTGCTTGTTGTCGGGAGATTCAAACCAATTCAACGGTGCCTTCGGATCGTTCTGAAGGGTCGTGTCAAACGTGTTGCCGGGGTAGGCAAACTTGGTAGCCAAGCCGGTGCCGTCTTGCGTGAAGCCGTCGCCGTTGGACGTGTTTCCGGGGCCGCTTGGGTTCTCTACCACCAACGGGTTGCCGTTTCTCCAGCGCGACTGCATGTAGTTGTAAAATTCCGATGCGTTGCGGGGGTCGCCCGTGGCCGCGTTACCGGCATTGTAGTACATGAAGCCCGACATGATAATGCGCTCGTTCAGGCCGGTCGTAGGGTTCTCGGGTTGGCAAACGCCGTTGGCATCGCGGATACCGTCCACACAGCCGTCGCGGTCGTTGTCCTGGCCGTCAAAGTAATCGGCAAAGGGACCCTGGAAAAAGTCCATGGCCACGGATGGCGGATTGAAACCGTATCCGATTGGACCTTCGTCGTTGTTGTCTGCGTTGTAAACATAGCCCAATCCACGAGGGATGTCGCAACCGATGATGTCGTCGGTGTAGTTGCCCAAATCCGGGTCAAACCACGTAGAGAAATACGTATTCGTCAGACGGAAAGTCGACTTGTTCAAAATACGGTAGTTGTTGAACGTCATGTTGTT
>JBIIBX010000144.1:0-3958 GCA_044239185.1 Schleiferiaceae bacterium
CTACTTGTTTGTCTACAACACCTTCAACGACGTTCGTTTGGTGGGCGCACCGCCTAGCAGCGTAGGCAAGTACGGCGGCGATACCGACAACTGGATGTGGCCCCGCCACACCGGCGATTTCAGCATGTTCCGCGTGTACATGAACGCCGACGGCACCCCCTCCAAAGGCTACGACAAGGCCAACGTGCCCTTGAAGCCCAAGCACCACCTGCCCGTGAGCTTGCGCGGCGTGGAAGACGGAGACTTCACCATGGTCTTCGGTTACCCCGGTCGCACCAACCGCTACATGAGCTCTTGGGGCGTACAGCAAGCCATTGACAAGTACAACCCCACCGTGGTCACCATTCGCGACGCGAAGCTGAAGACCATGAAAAAGTACATGAACGCCGACAAAAAAGTCGAAATCATGCTGTCTGCCAACTACGCGCAGACCGCCAACTACTGGAAGTACTTCATCGGCCAAACCGAGCAGCTGAAGAACAACAAGGTGTTCGACAAAAAAGCCTCCCTGGAAAACCGGTTCCGCGAGTGGGTCAAGCAAGACCCCGCCCGCACCGCCAAGTACGGTAACACCCTCCAATTATTGGCGGAGTCCTACAGCGAGTCGGACCCCACCGTTGTTGGGGACGTGTACGTGAACGAGGCCGGTTTGCGCGGTCCTGCAGCGCCCATGTTGGCCCTGACCGGCTACCGCCGCCTGTCCATGCTCAAGAAGGACGCCTCTGCCGACGACGTAGCCAAGTTGGCCGCTTCGTTGAAAGAGGGCGGCGAGGGATTCTTTGCCGAGTTCCATGCTGCCTCTGACCAAGAATTGATGGCGGTTTTGTGGGAAATGTGGGCCAAAAATGTCCCCGCCGAGCAACTTCCTGCCTTCTTGTCCAAAGTGAACGCCGAGCACGGTTCCTTCGCGAATTTTGCCGCCAAAGTCTATACTACCTCGGTATTTACCGACGCAGCCCGCTACGCGGCTTGGGCGTCCAACCCCACCCTGGCTGCTGTGGAAGCCGATTTGCTGGGCGGTGCCATGAAGCAAATTTGGGACCTGCGCACCGGCGGCGCGAAATCGCGCAAAGCCACGGCAGATAAAAAGGCCTTGGCCTACCGCCAGTGGTCTGCTGCGGTCCGCGAGATGATGCCGGAGAAAAAGTGGGCTCCCGACGCCAACTCCACCATGCGCATGACCTACGGCAAGGTGGGCAGCTACCAGCCCAAAGACGGCGTCACCTTCAAGCACTACACCACCCTGGAAGGCGTGATGCAGAAAATGGACAACAGCAATCCGGAGTTTGCGGTCCCCGCCAAATTGAAGGCCCTGTACGACGCCAAGGACTACGGCATCTACGCCAACGCCCAGGGCGAACTCCCCGTCGGCTTTATTTCCAACAACGACATCACCGGCGGCAACTCGGGTTCTCCCGTGATCAACGCCCGCGGCGAGTTGATTGGAACCGCATTCGACGGCAACTGGGAGGCCATGAGCGGCGATATTTTCTTTGAAACGCAGCTGCAGCGCACCATCTCGTGCGACATCCGCTACGTCCTGTTCATCATCGACAAGTACGCCGGTGCCGGCCATTTGGTGCAGGAAATGACGCTGGTGAAGTAATCTCCCCACGCGTTAACCATTCCGCGCGAGCGGGAAGGGGCGGCCTCGGAACGAGGCCGCCCCTTTTTTATTCCGCCTCGGCGGCGCTCCTGGGATTCCCGCCGGGCAATCCGGCGCGGAATTGGTACCTTTGCCCCACATTTCCCACCCCCATGCAGGTATCCCAAAAAGCCGCTCATTTAATTGGCAGCGAGATCATCAAACTCGCGGGCGAAATCAATGCGCTCAAGGCCCAAGGCAAAGACATTTTGAACTTGACCATTGGGGATTTTGACCCGGCGGTATTTCCCTTGCCCCAGGCGTTGTCCGAAGGCATCCAGGCCGCCTACCGGGCCGGGGAAACCAACTACCCCCCTGCCGATGGCATTGCCCCCCTGCGGGAGGCCATAGCGCGGTGGTACCAAGAAGACTTGGACTTGCCCTGCAATCCAAACACCGAAGTGCTGGTGGCCGGCGGGGGTCGACCCTTGATTTACGCCATTTACCAAGCGTGGGTAAACCCCGGAGAACACGTGGTCTACCCGGTGCCCAGTTGGAACAACAACCACTACACCTACTTGGTCGGAGGGACTCCCGTGGAGCTGGAAGCCTTGCCGGAAAACGGATTTATGCCCACCCCGGCGCAGGTGCTACCCACCTTGGCGGAGGCCAGCTTGCTGGCGTTGTGCTCCCCGTTGAACCCCACCGGCACCACGTTCACCGCCGAGGGACTGGGGGCCTTGTGCGACGCCGTTTTGGAGGAAAACCACCGACGCGCCCAGACCGGACGTCGCCCTGTTTTGGTGCTGTACGACCAGATGTACTGGACCCTCACCGGCGAAGGCGTCTCCCACGTGCATCCCGTTGGTTTGCGCCCGGAAATGAAAGCATTCACCGTGTACGTGGACGGGATTTCCAAGAGCTTTGCGGCTACCGGAGTTCGGGTGGGCTGGTCCGTAGGCCCGGCACCGGTGATTGCCAAGATGAAAACCCTTTTGGGGCATTTGGGTGCCTGGGCCCCCAAGCCCGAACAGGTAGCCGTGTCCCGGTATTTGGGCACCTCCACCGCGCACCAAGACGTTCGGACCATCCAAGCCGCCGCCACGAAACGCCTCCATGCCCTGCACGCCGGATTTCAGCGCCTCAAACACGAAGGACTTCCGGTAGACTCCATCGCTCCCCAAGGTGCCATCTACCTGTCCGTCCGCCTGGACTTGCCCGACGCGACTTCCCGCTTGCTCAACGACGCAGGCATTGCCCTGGTGCCTTTTGCGGCCTTCGGAGCATCGTCCGCCAGTCCGTGGTTCCGGCTCAGCGTCGGCACCCTTTCTCTTTCCGAAATAGAACCTTTGTTGCACCGCCTGCGTTCCCTCTTTGCATGAAAAATATCCGAAACTTTTGCATCATCGCCCACATTGACCACGGGAAAAGCACCTTGGCAGACCGCTTGTTGGACGTCACCAAGACCGTCTCTTCCCGCGAGAAAATGGCCCAGCTCCTGGACAACATGGACCTGGAACGCGAACGCGGAATCACCATCAAGAGCCACGCCATCCAGATGGACTACATCCGGGGCAAGGAGCACTACTGCCTCAACCTGATTGACACCCCGGGCCACGTGGACTTTTCCTACGAAGTGTCCCGAAGCATTGCCGCCTGCGAAGGCGCTTTGTTGGTGGTCGACGCTTCTCAAGGGATTCAAGCACAGACCATTAGCAACCTGTATCTGGCCATTGAGCACGACCTGGAGATCATTCCCGTCCTGAACAAATTGGACCTCCCCGGAGCCAATCCCGACGAAGTGTCCGACCAAATCATCGACCTCATCGGGTGCAAGTTCGAAGATATTTTGCGGGTCAGTGCCAAAACCGGCGACGGCGTGCAGGTCCTATTGGACGCTATTGTGGACCGCATCCCCGCTCCCGTGGGCGACGAAGAAGCCCCTCTGCAGGCCTTGATTTTCGACTCGGTCTTTAACTCCTACCGCGGCATTGAGGCCATCTTCCGCGTGAAGAACGGCGTCATCCGCAAGGGCCAAAAGGTCAAGTTCATGGCCACGGAAAAGACCTACTTTGCAGACGAAGTCGGCATTCTGAAGCTGGACAAATCCCCCCGCGACGAGGTCCGCGCCGGCGACGTGGGCTACATCATCTCCGGCATCAAAGACGCCCGCGAAGTCAAGGTGGGCGACACCATCACGTCGGTAGAAAACCCAGCCACCACCGAGATTGCGGGATTCACCGACGTCAAGCCCATGGTTTTTGCGGGCATCTACCCCGTCGACACCGAGGAATTCGAAGAACTCCGTGCCTCTTTGGAAAAACTCCAGCTCAACGACGCCTCCCTGACCTACGAGGCCGAAACCTCCGCGGC
>JBIIBX010000145.1:0-3953 GCA_044239185.1 Schleiferiaceae bacterium
CACCCTGACTCCCTATGCCTGGCAGCACCAAACCGACCTGCGCGTTTCCAAAACGGTCGGGCCCAACATGGTCCTGTCTGTAGATGCCCTGAATGTTTGGAATGCCGTGCTGCAAGACCGCGGAGGCATCGCGCTTCCGGGCCGGTGGTTGCGCGCCTCCTTCCAACTCAACTGGTAACCCCATGGAAAACACCTCCCTCCCCGTCGCTGCGCTGCAAGCCGACGTCGACCAATGGATTCAGCAATTCGGCGTTCGGTATTTCAACGAATTGACCAATATGGCCCAGCTCACGGAAGAAGTGGGGGAAGTGGCCCGGATCATCGCCCGGCGCTACGGCGAACAGAGCGAAAAGGAGTCCGACAAAAACAAGGACCTCGGCGAAGAATTGGCCGACGTCCTTTTTGTGGTCTTGTGTTTGGCCAACCAAACCGGAACCGACCTGCAAGCCGCCTACGACCGCCGGATGGAAGCCAAAGGAGCGCGGGACAAAGACCGGCATGCCAACAACCCCAAGTTGAAGTAAAAAGGCCCGCGGTTCGCGCCTAATGCGGCGTTACTCCCGGTTCTGGGTGTCCAACCAAATCGTCACCGGCCCGTCGTTGACAAGTTCCACCTGCATGTCTGCCCCGAACACCCCGCTCTTTACGGGAACGTCGGACACCGTCCAAAGCTGTTCCAAAAACGATTCGTACAGCGGAATGGCGTGGATCGGGGGCGCCGCCCGGTAAAAACTGGGGCGGTTTCCTTTCTTGGTGGATGCGTGCAGCGTGAACTGGCTCACCACCAAAAACGACCCTTTTGCTTCTTGGATGGAGGCGTCTATAGACCCTGCCGAGCCTGGGAAAATCCGCATGGCGGCGAGTTTCTTCGCCCCCCAGACCACGTCTTCCTCGGTGTCCTCGGATGCAAATCCGACCAAAACCACCAGTCCTGTTTGGATCTGGGCGTGCACCTGCCCTCCGATGTGCACGGCGGCCTTCTGCACCCGTTGAATCAGCAAGCGCATGGTTAGGCTTTGAAGGCGTCTTGGCGGTACGGATCGTCGTCGTCCACGCCTTGCACCATGCTGACGTAGGATCGGTACCGTGTGGGGGCGAGTTTGTGTTGCTCCAGGGCCTCCAAAACCGCACACCCCGGCTCTTCCGTGTGGCTGCAGTCTCCAAACCGGCAGCCCGATTTGAGTGCAAAAATCTCTGGGAAGTAGTCGCCAATTTCACTGGCCTCCATGGCAACCAAACCAAATCCGCGAATTCCGGGAGTGTCAATCAGGTCGATGTTCCCCGCAATGCGGTGCATCTCTGCAAACGTGGTGGTGTGCTGGCCTTGGCCGTGGGCGGTACTCACGGACTGCGTGCGCAGGTGAAGCTGGGGGTCCAAGGCATTTGCCAAAGAACTCTTGCCGACGCCGGAGTGGCCGCTGAACAACGTCACTTTGTTGCTGAGCAAGGCCCGAAGTTCGTCCAGCCCTTCTCCGGTGTGCGCGGACGTTCGAAGGGTACGGTATCCGGCAGCTCCGTATGCCGCTTCCCGGTATTCCAACTCGTCCAAATCCGCCTCGGACAGAGCGTCCATTTTGTTGAAAAGCAGCACCGCGGGCACGCTGTAGGCTTCTGCCGTAGCCAGGAACCGGTCAATAAAACCGAACAGGGTCTTGGGTTCGGAGACGGTGGTCACCAAAACGGCTTGGTCCAAGTTCGCTGCAATGACCTGGGTTTTGTGGGACAGGTTGACGCTCTTCCGCAAGATGTAATTTCTGCGGTCCTGCAGCGCCACAATCACCGCCTGCTCCTCGCCCTCGTCCTCCAAGGTTACCCGGTCGCCCACGGCCACAAAACTGGTGCTCTTGCTTCCTTTCAGGCGCAGCTGGCCGCGCAGCCGGCAGGCGCGCTCCGTGCCGTCGTCCAGCCGAACCTGGAACCAACTGCCGGTGGCTTTGGTGACGGTGCCGGGAAATGTAGGAGTTTCGGACATGCAACAAAGGTAGCATCGCTTACCTTTGTGGAAAGACTTGAACCCGTGTCTATCCACGTTTCTGAACTTACCAAGCTGTACGGCGAACAAAAGGCCCTGGATGCGGTCTCTTTTGACTTGCCCGACCACCAAATTGTGGGCCTTTTGGGTCCAAACGGGGCCGGGAAAAGCACACTGATGAAGATTTTGACCGGTTATTTGCCTGCCGACGCAGGAAATGCCCAAGTGTGCGGTCTTCCCGTTGGAACCGACGCCCTGGCCGTTAAGCAAAAAATTGGCTACCTGCCCGAACACAATCCGCTCTACACGGACTTGTACGTGGCCGAATACCTCCAATTTGTAGCCGGACTTTACGGAGCCCCCACCTCCCGCGTGGAAGAAATGATTCAGCAAACCGGGCTGACTCCGGAACGCCACAAGACCATCGGACAACTGTCCAAGGGCTACCGGCAACGCGTAGGGCTTGCCGCAGCGCTTCTTCACGACCCCGAAGTCCTCATTCTGGACGAGCCCACCACCGGGCTGGACCCCAACCAATTGGTCGAAATTCGCGGCCTAATCAAGCGTGTGGGCCAATCCAAAACCGTGGTGCTCTCTACCCACATTTTGCAGGAAGTGGAACACATGTGCGACCGCGTTTTGATCATCCACCACGGACGCATTGTTCGCGACGCTACCTTGGCCGAATTGCAGGCCGACGGCGGGCTGGAAAAAGCCTTCCGCACCGCCACCCAAGGGTAAATCCAGCGGTTATGCATCAAAAAAAAGGGGCCGGCTCTCTGCGAGAGCCGGCCCCTGGTGCGTTAAAAAGGACGGACCTTACATCATTCCGTCCATGCCTCCGCCCATGGAGGGCATAGGCTTGTCTTCTTTGGGAACCTCGGTAATGGTGGCCTCGGTGGTCAACAACAGCGCAGAAACCGACGCTGCGTGCTCCAGGGCTACGCGGGTTACCTTGGTGGGGTCAATGATGCCCGCCGCGTACATGTCGCAGTACTCGTCGGTCTTGGCGTTGAAGCCAAATGCACCCGTTCCCTCTTTCACTTTGGCTACTACCACAGAACCTTCCAGTCCGGCGTTGGCCACAATCTGACGAAGGGGCTCTTCGATGGCGCGGGCCACAATCTTGATGCCCGTGGTCTCGTCGTTGTTCTCGCCCGTCATTCCTTCCAATACCGCACAAGCGCGAACAAAGGCAACACCGCCACCGGGGACAATGCCTTCTTCGATGGCCGCGCGGGTGGCCGCCAAGGCGTCGTCCACACGGTCCTTCTTTTCCTTCATCTCCACTTCGGACGCAGCACCTACGTAGAGGACGGCAACGCCACCGGCCAATTTGGCCAGACGCTCCTGCAACTTCTCGCGGTCGTAGTCGGACGTCGTAGACTCAATTTGGGCCTTGATTTGGTTCACGCGGGCCTTGATGTCGTCGGCACTGCCTGCACCGTTTACAACGGTGGTGTTGTCCTTGTCGATGGTGACTTTCTCTGCCGTTCCCAGCATGTCTACCGTCGCGTTCTCCAGCTTGAAGCCGCGCTCCTCGCTGATCACGGTACCGCCGGTCAAGATGGCGATGTCTTCCAACATGGCCTTGCGGCGGTCACCGAATCCGGGGGCCTTTACCGCAGCCACGCGCAGGGCACCGCGGATCTTGTTCACCACCAAAGTAGCGAGCGCCTCTCCGTCCACGTCCTCGGCAATGATCACCAACGGACGGCCGGACTGGGCCACAGGCTCCAATACGGGAAGGATTTCCTTCATGCTGGAAATCTTCTTGTCGTAAATCAAAATGTAGGGACGGTCAATCTCCGCCACCATTTTGTCGGTGTTGGTCACAAAGTAGGGAGACAAGTAACCGCGGTCGAACTGCATGCCTTCCACCACGTCCACGTAGGTGTCCGTGCCTTTGGCTTCTTCTACCGTGATGACGCCTTCCTTCTTCACTTTGGCCATGGCCTGGGCAATCAACTTGCCGATGGAG
>JBIIBX010000146.1:0-3929 GCA_044239185.1 Schleiferiaceae bacterium
CAAGGAAGAGCGAGAATGGGAAGACTTGGAGCAAAACCTGCCGGCGTGGGAAGCCCGACGCACGGAAATTGCCCTGCTCTTTGCGCAGCCCCCTGCGGGGGCTGCGCTGGACTTTGCCGCTCTCACCGAGGAAGCCCGGAAAATCAACGACCAAATCGAGGCCGCAGAATTGCGTTGGCTGGAACTGTCGGAAAAAGACCCCCACGGCCAGTGAGGCCGCACCGTTTTCTTGCAAAAATCTTCTAAAATGTCCGGCCAAACCCCTTAACTTGGCCCCATTCTTGCACCCCCTTAGGCATGACCGAACCCGTCCTTTCTTTGCGTGGCATTCGCCGCGATTTTCCCATGGGAGACCAATGGGTCCGCGTGTTAAAAGGCATCGACCTCGACGTTCAACCCGGTGAATACGTGGCCTTGATGGGGCCTTCCGGCAGCGGCAAGTCCACGCTGATGAACCTCTTGGGCTGTTTGGACACGCCTACCGCCGGCACCTACCGATTGGCCGGGGAAGACGTCAGCCACATGGAGGACGACGCTTTGGCCGAAGTCCGCAACAAGAAAATTGGGTTTGTCTTTCAGACCTTTAACCTCTTGCCCCGTCAAACTGCCTTGCAAAACGTGGCCTTGCCCCTGGTGTACGCCGGTTGGAGCAAAGCCGAACGCCTGGCCCGCGCAAAAGAAGTGCTGGGGCTGGTCGGACTGGCGGACCGCATGGACCACCAACCCAATCAACTTTCCGGCGGACAGCGCCAACGGGTGGCCATTGGCCGTGCCTTGGTCAATTCCCCCTCCATGGTTCTGGCCGACGAACCCACCGGCAACTTGGATACGGCGACGTCTGTCGAAATCATGAAACTGTTCGACGAAATTCATGCCCAGGGCAATACCTTGGTAGTCGTCACCCACGAAGAAGACATTGCCCGCCATGCCAAACGCATTGTACGTTTACGCGACGGCTTAATTGAATCCGATGAACCCAACCGCTGATCTTTATAACGCCGCGGTGGCCTTTGCCCCGCAAGCCGGGAGCACCACTCTGGCACAGCGCCGAGCGGCGTTGGCACGCCTGAAAAAATCTGTTTTGGCGCACCGCGACGCCTTTCACAGTGCCCTTCGGAGCGACTTGGGCCGCCCCGAGGTGGAGACCGACTTGAGCGAACTCTACGCTGTCACCAGCTTGGTGGACTACGTTTCCGGTCATTTGGCCCGCTGGATGCGCACCGAACGCGTTCCCAGTCCACTGACCCTGTGGCCTGCCCGGTCCGAAATTCGGTACGAATCCAAAGGCGCCGTTTTGGTTATGGCCCCCTGGAATTTCCCGGTCAATCTGAGCCTCAGCCCCGTTGTTTACGCCATTGCTGCCGGAAATGCCGTCGTACTCAAGCCCAGCGAAGTAGCCCCTGCTTCCGCCCAAGTGCTTTCCGACGTCGTCCGCGATGCCTTCCCAGAAGGCTGGGTGCGCATGGCCTTGGGCGATGCCGACATTGCCAAATCCTTGCTGGAACATCCCTGGAACCACATCTTCTTCACGGGTGGACCCGCCATTGGCAAGCACGTTATGGCGGCTGCCAGCAAGCACTTGACGTCCGTCACGCTGGAACTGGGCGGAAAATCCCCGGTGTTTTTGGACGAAAACTTTGACATGGTACGCGCCGGAAAGCTGTTGGCATGGGCCAAAACCATGAACGCCGGCCAAATCTGCATTGCCCCCGACTACGTCTTGGTGCCCCGGGAAAAAATGGGCGACCTCATTCATGCTTTTGCCCAGGCCCTAAAAACGATGTACGGCGAGCAGCTGGCCACCCATCCGGACTACACCCGCATTATCAATGCGCGGCACTTCGAACGGCTTATGGCTTGGCACACCGACGCCCAAAATGCCTGCACCCAGATGTGGCAGCCGGAGGCCCCGCAGGCGGACCGCCTGTTCTTCCCTCCTACCTTGTATGTGGATCCAGACCCCTCTTGCCGAATTTCCTGCGAGGAAATTTTTGGTCCCTTGCTGCCGCTGATTCCCTACGACCGATTGGAAGATGCCTTGGCCTACGTGAATGCCAAAGAACGCCCCTTGGTAACCTACGTGCTCTCGGAAAACCGCAAATTCCAAGAACGGACGCTGTCGGAAACACGGGCAGGAGCCACCGTCATCAACGACTTCATAATCCACTACATGCACCACGACCTGCCCTTTGGCGGTGTGAACCATTCTGGAATTGGGAAAAGCCACGGGATCTGGGGATTCCGGGAATTCACCAACGCCCGACCGGTGGTCCGTCGTCGGTGGGGGTTAAATCCGACGCTTTACTTGGCTCCTCCTTACACCGGATGGAAGAAAAAGGCTGCTGCCTTTTTGTTGCGGTGGATGTAGAACGTCCGCTGTAAAAGCGTGTGCTCCTGAGGGTGTAATTGGCTTTAAGGCGCAACCGCCCGCAGCCGGAATTCTTGCCCGTTCCACGTGCCTTCCAAGGTGTAGGCATCGTCTACCGTATCCAGGGTCCACGTTCCTTGCATGCGCTGGCCTTGTTCTGCTGCGGGGATTTTCCACTGGGCAACGAATGCATTCTGGCTGGATGCACCTGTACGGACGTCGGCCATCCGCGAGGAACCGTTGGCGTATACAAAAAGAAGGGTGTTGTCCAGGTCCCAGATCACTTGTTTGGGACGGACTTGGCCAGGGCCGTAAAAATCAACGACGGTAAATAGGCCCGGAGTGCGGGTCGGTTCTTCCTGGAAGGCCGGCCATGCGGCAAAAAACGTCCAGCCGAGCAAGAGGGGCCATGCCCAGAACGGCCACGCGGGCTTGGCGGAAGGTTGGCGACCCTCCAAGGACCAAAGGAATACGGGGACAAGGGGGATAGCCCACAGCCACACAGGGCCCGCGCCAAAAAACCAAGCGGTTAAGCCACCCGGCAGGGCCGTCAAGACGGCGATGGAAGCTCCCCACCGACGTGTTTTTGGCAGCAGCAAAAGGACCAAACCTGCCAGAAGGGCGGCACCCAGGAAATGCTGCGCCATTCCGTGTTTGGCCCAAAACAGGGACCATTGGATGGACGGTGCCCAGGCTTCTTCTGGGAGGACCAACCAGCGCCACCGGAAGGGCAAATAATGCAGGCCAAACTGCCTCAGCGCAAGCGGTGCCCACGACGCAACCACGCCCCACAGGGCCCAACGTTCAAAACGACGTTCCCACAACGCAGGGTCCATCTCCGCGGAAAAATGGTGGACCAACAGCAACACAACGGCAATGCCGGCACAAGCGGCTACCAGCAAAATGGACGGCAGGGCCATCCACTGCGCCAGATGCAGCAAAGAGGCCAAAACCAGCACCGAACTGGCCGCTGCGGAAATCAAAAGGCGAAAGGGAGAGGAAGCGGCCATACACGTGCAATTGGTGTACGAAGGTACCGTTTCCCGCTGGCACGAAAAAAGGCCAGCGCTTGCGCGCTGGCCTTGGTCGTTTGGAAGAGGCCGGGGCCTTAGTCCAGGGTACGTTGAACCTCGACTTCCTTGAAGCCTTCGATGACGTCGCCGACCTTCATGTCGTTGAAATTCTTGATGTTCAAGCCGCAATCAAATCCTTTCGATACTTCGCGGACGTCGTCCTTGAAGCGTTTGAGAGAGCCCAGTTCGCCGGTGTAAATGACCACCCCGTCGCGGATAATGCGTACACGGGTGTTCCGGGTGATGGTACCGTCCATGACCATACAGCCCGCGATGGTTCCCACCTTGCTGATTTTGAAGGTTTCGCGAACTTCCACGGTGCAGGCAATCTCCTCCTTGACTTCCGGCGACAACATGCCGGACATGGCGTCCTTGATGTCGTTGATGGCGTCGTAAATGATGGAGTACAAACGGATCTCGATTTCCTCCTTCTCCGCCAGTTTTCGGGCGGTGGCAGAAGGTCGAACCTGGAAGCCCACGATGATGGC
>JBIIBX010000147.1:0-3916 GCA_044239185.1 Schleiferiaceae bacterium
AACCAAGGGAGCATCTTCGGGCCAAAGGGATCCCAGCACGACCAAACCGCGGGCGTCGTTGAAAGCGTCAAAAGGAGCGGGCCAAGAACGTTTTTCTGCGCCAGAAGCCGATTGGGCTCGGAGCAGGACGTTGTCGAACCGGGTATCGCCGACGCACAGGGCAGACAGTCCGGCCTCGGTAAAATGGGCAGCGTCGGAGGGGTTTTGCACCGTTAGGAGGGACGCCGAACGCCACAAGGTGCGGCTCCAGCGCATCGATGGGCTCCAACGCGCATTGAGTACGCCCCAAGGAATGCCTTCTGCGCGGCACCCAGCCACCAAGGCCGGCCAAACGTCGTACTGCACCAGAAGCAACCAGCGGGGCCGGGTGCGTTCCAAAAATGCCCGCACCTCCGTGGGGGTGTCCCAAGGAAGAGGGGCCGACCGAAGCCGGGGGGTGTTTGGAAGGGAGGCGTGGAGGCCGCTGGGCGAGAAGAACGTGACCAGGAGTCGTCGGTCGGGATGAGCGGACAGGTAGTTTAGAGCGACCGGGCGAACGGTTTCCCACTCGCCGTGCGAAGCGCAGTGGATCCAGCCGTCAAAGGGGCCTTCGGGCCAGTCGGTGCGGTCTCTGTAGCGAAGGAGGGCGGAGGCCCGGCGGTGTCCGGCGGCAGCTGCTACCTGAACAACACCCCGGAAGAGCCGCCCGACCCAGGGAGCAAGCAAAGCCTCAATCGACATAGAACCGAGGTCCTTCGGATGGCGTAGCTGCACGCAAAATATTCAGGTTCCAGAGTGCGCGAATACCCACTTGGTAATCCCATTTGGCTTGCGTGTCTGGCAGACGGGTGTCGTAGTTGAATCCGCGTTGGGGGAGCATGTAGGCCTGTTGGAATTCCAACGCCACGGACCAGCCAAATTCTCCGGACCGGGCCTGGTGCACGTAGCCTACGCTTTGGATGCCGTAGGTGCCTCGGTGAAGCCGGTCCAAGCCGTAGCGGTAGGGGGTGTATACCATGGGCACCCCTCCGCTGGGGTTGAAGAAGTGAATGCGGTGTTGCATCCATCCGCCGCCCAGTCTTAGGTCCAAGCCCGAGCCCGGTTTGGATCCGAGGACCGGAACAATCCGTCCGACTTGCCCTCCGATTTGGGTCCCCCGTCCCTCCGTCCGGACTTCGGCGTAACTCCCGCTCAGGCCCAAAATTTGGTTGTCTTCGGTGGTCAAAAACCCCAGCAGGGAGGAGTCGATTTTCACGCGCATGCCGTAGACCGACCGCACTTGAAGGCTCCACAGCCAGTCTTTGGAGGTTTTGTAGCCCGGTTCCAGGTGCAAGGTGCCCCCTCCGGCGTAGGTTTTGGCCCAAGCGCCGGTGGGTTGAAAGGTGCCCAGTCCAATTTGGATCAGGGCGCCGCGCAGCGGCGCCTGGTTGGCCGCCGGGCGCAGCATGCCTCCCGGAACCACCGTTCGCGGGGTGCTACCGCCTGGAACCACGGTCCGTGGGGCCGGTTGGGTCACTTGGGCGAGGGTCGGGGAGGAAAAAAACGCCGCAGCCAGAAGTGCGATCATTCCCAACTTCCGCCCGCCCAAGGAGGACCCCGTTAGACCTCCGGCGAGGGGTCTGCAAGGCAAAGCAGAAAAGGGGAAAAGAGACGCAGAACGTGGCATACGAAACAAAGGTAAAACATCCCAACCACCCGCGGGTGCCGTATCTTTGCTCCTTATACGCTTTTTGAAAACCATGCCTACCCAGCCCCCCCGTCCCTTGCAGATGGTCGACTTGATTCGGCAAGCAAACCGCTTGCAGCCTGCCCTCAACGAGGCCATGCAAGCCGTGCTGCAATCGGGGGCGTTTATTCAGGGTCCGGAAGTCAAAGCGTTTGCTCAGGAACTGGCCGCCCACGAAGGCGTTCGCCACGTAATCCCCTGTGCCAACGGCACCGACGCCCTCCAACTCGCCTTTATGGCCTTGGGGCTGGCACCCGGGGACGAAGTTTTGGTACCGGTTTTCACGTACGTGGCTACGGCCGAGGTCATTGCCTTGCTGGGGCTTACCCCGGTGATGGTGGACGTGGACCCCGAAACGTTTTTGCTGCAGCCGGAAGCCGTGGAAGCGGCCATCACGCCGCGGACCCGGGCCGTTGTTCCGGTGCATCTTTTTGGCCAATGCGCGCCCATGGAGGGCCTTTTGGACGTTGCAGCGCGCTTCAACCTCTATGTGGTGGAAGATACCGCCCAGGCCATTGGAGCCACCTACACCTTTTCGGACGGCCGGACGGCCCAGGCCGGAACCATGGGGCACATCGGATGCACGTCGTTTTTCCCCTCCAAGAATTTGGGGTGCTTTGGCGACGGCGGCGCCTTGATGACCCAGGACGACGCGCTGGCTGCCCTCCTGCAGCAAATGGCCAACCACGGCCAAAAAGTCAAGTACTACCACGACACGGTGGGCATCAATTCCCGGTTGGATACGCTGCAGGCAGCGGTCTTGCGGGTGAAACTGCCCCACCTGAACGATTTTGCCCGACGCCGCCAGGCCGTGGCCGCCGCCTACGACGCCGCGTTTGCAGCGGTGCCTGGGGTGCGGATTCCCGTGCGCGCGGCGGAGTCGACCCACGTCTTCCACCAGTACACCCTGTTGCTGGACGGGGTAGATCGCGCGGCGTTTCAAGCGGAACTGCAAAGCCGCGGCATCCCCACCATGGTCTATTACCCCGTTCCCTTGCACCTGCAGAAGGCCTACACCCGCCCGGAATACCCCGTGGGATCCTTTCCGGTAGCGGAACAGCTGGCTGCTAACGTCGTTTCCCTGCCCATCCACACGGAAATGGAGCCCGACGAAGTGGCCTACATCCTTGAAAACACCACCCAAACCTTAACCCACCTTTTGAAATGAAAATCGCAGTTATTGGCACCGGCTACGTCGGTCTGGTCACCGGCGCCTGCTTGGCCGACGTCGGCATTGAAGCGACGTGCGTGGATGTCAACGAGCAAAAAATCGCCAACTTGAAGCAGGGCATACTGCCCATCTACGAACCCGGATTGGACGCCATTGTGGAACGCAACGCGGCATCGGGCCGGTTGAAGTTCACCACCTCCCTGGCGGAAGCCCTTCCCGGCGCAGAGGCGGTCTTCATTGCGGTGGGAACGCCCCCGGGAGAAGACGGAAGCGCCGACCTGCAGTACGTGTTGGCGGTGGCCGACGGCATTGGCCGCACCATGAACGACTACGTGGTGGTCATCACCAAGAGCACCGTGCCCGTTGGGACGGCGGAAAAAGTACGCGGCGCCTTGCAAAAGGCTCTGACCGAGCGCGGTTCCGACCTGCCCTTTGACGTGGCCAGCAACCCCGAATTCCTCAAGGAAGGCGCAGCCATCGACGATTTCATGAAGCCCGACCGCATTGTGTGCGGCGTGGAAAGTGCCCGCGCGCAGGAGGTCTTGTCCCGTTTGTACCAGCCCTTCACCCTCAACGGACACCCCGTCCTGTTTATGGACATTCCGTCGGCCGAAATGACCAAGTACGCCGCCAACGCCATGCTGGCCACCAAGATCTCCTTCATGAACGACATTGCCAATTTGTGCGAGATCATGGGCGCGGACGTGAACATGGTCCGCAAGGGAATTGGGAGCGACCCCCGGATTGGCAACAAGTTCATTTACCCGGGCATCGGTTACGGAGGCAGCTGTTTCCCCAAGGACGTGAAGGCCTTGGCGCGCACCGCCAAAGAAAACGGCTACACCATGCGGATTTTGGAAGCCGTCGAAGCTGTGAACGACGACCAAAAGAACGTGCTGGTCAACAAGGTGACGGCCCATTTTGGCCAGGACCTGCGCGGCAAGCATTTCGCCTTCTGGGGCCTGAGTTTCAAACCCCAGACCGACGACATGCGCGAAGCCCCGTCGGTGGTCATTGCGGAGGCCTTGTTGTCCCGCGGC
>JBIIBX010000148.1:0-3904 GCA_044239185.1 Schleiferiaceae bacterium
TTGCACCCCAAAGTCCAGCGAATGCCTGGTGGAGGGGAAGTAGGACCAAGCGGCCGTGGTGACGTAGTTCTGGATCCGGGCGTTCAACTGGAACTGCGTTTCCGCATTGTTGGGGGTGCCTAAGAGGTAGGTGTAGTCAGAATACAGGGCAGTGGCATTGAAAAAAAGCTTGTCGTTGATGGCCCGGTTCCACCGCGTGGTAGCGGTCCAGTTGCCCCAGCCAAATTGAAACAAATCATCGGCTCCAAACCGATCGCGGCCGTTGTAAAACGAGGCATACACCCGGTCCTTTTTGCTCAGCTGCGCGTTGATTTTTCCGTTGAAGTCGTAGAAATACAAAATGGTCTGCGCCAATTCCGGATTGTTGAACAAAGGCAAAAACACGTCAAAATAGGAACGACGACCTGCCAACATGACACTCGCCTTGTCTTTGACCAAGGGCCCTTCCACCAAAAGTCGGCTGGACAGCAGTCCCACACCGCCGCTCGAAGCCCAACGCTGGTTGTTGCCCTCGCGTTGACGAACGTCCAACACGCTGCTCAATCGACCGCCGTAAATGGAGGGCATGCCGCCTTTGTACAGCTTGGCATCGCGCACGGCGTCGGCGTTGAAAATCGAGAAAAATCCAAACAAATGCGAGGAGTTGAAGACCGGCGCTTCGTCCAGCAGGATGAGGTTTTGGTCGGAATTCCCGCCACGCACGTTAAACCCGTTGGCCCCTTCGCCCACGGAAGAAACCCCGGGAAGCAGGCGAATGGCCCGAATGACGTCTGCCTCACCCAGCAATTGCGGCAGTTTTTTCACTTCCTTGGCGCTGATCTGGGCTACCGATATCTCTGTAGTTTTCAAGGTATTGACGCCACGTTCTACGCCAACAGTGACTTCGTCCAAATCCACCACAGAGGGCTTTAGTTTAAAAACCAAGGAATTGCTTTTGGCCAAGGTGTATTTGCCGGACTGCTGGATGTACCCCAACGAGGTAACCGTGATGGCAACCGGGCCTTGCACCGCCGTCAACGAAAAGTACCCGTAGGTATTTGTCAGAACGCTGTACTTCTTGCCGCCGGCCTCAACGACTACGGCCGCATTGAAAAGCGATTCGCCGTTGCTGGCATCTTTGACGGTTCCACTGACCGTGGCCAGCGCGCCGTTACCGGCAGTTTGTGCGGGGCTTTGGCTCCAAAAGCCAAAAAGCAGCACTGTTAAAATTGTGTATTTCATACCTTGCCTCGGTTTTGTCAAGATTCGTGCCAAGGCACGGTTTTAGATACACGTTTCCTATGCCAAATGTTCTGTTGCGCCCTTTTATGTTAAAAAACTTAAAGTACACCTTGCCCACCTTGATTTTGGTGGGAGTTGCCGTAGCGGCTTTTCAAACCGTCCAAACCAACCCCACCCGGGATGCCGCGGTGCTCAAGTTGGTGACCGACGCCCTGGGGCAAGCCCACTACCAACCCAAGCCCATTGACGACCGGTTGAGCGAAATGGCTTTTGATACCTTCCTCGAAAGCATGGACGGGGACAAGCGCTTTTTCACCCAAGCCGATGTCACCCGATTGCAGGCAGACCGCCAGCGCTTGGACGATCAGGTCAAAACCGGTTCCACGGTGTTTTTTGACCAAGCGTATGCCTTGTTCACCCAACGGGTGGCCGAGGCCCAGGCGCGCTACCGACGCATCTTGGCGCAACCCGTGCCCACCCAACCCGGTGACGTGTACCAAACCGACCCCGAAAAGCGCACCTACCCCGCATCCGAAAAGGAAATGGAAGACCACTGGCGCCGGTACTTCGCCTTTCGCGTGACCGCACGCATGGTAGACCGCATGACCGACGCGGACTCCGGTGTAGCCGTGGTTCCGGGAACCGAAGCATTTGCCGCTGCCGAAGCCAGCGCGCGCAAGAAGGAATTGGAAATGCACGACGAATGGTTCAGCAACCTGGAAGACATGGACCGCTCCGAGTGGTTTGGTATCTACGTGAATGCCTTCACGTTGGCCTTTGATCCCCATACCGAGTACTTTGCGCCCCGCGCTAAAGAAAATTTCGAAATTGAAATGACGGGCCAGTTGGAGGGCATTGGTGCCCAGCTGCAGCAAAAAGGCGAGTACATCACCGTTTCCAGCATTGTAACCGGCAGCGCTTCTTGGCGCCAGGGCGAATTGGAAGAAGGAGACAAGTTGCTCAAGGTGGCCCAGTCCTCGGAAGAACCTGTAGACGTCGTGGGCATGGGCATCAACAAAGTGGTTCGCTTGGTACGTGGAAAAAAAGGCACCGAAGTGCGCCTGACCGTCCGCAAGAAAGACGGATCGACCAAAGTAATTCCCATCGTACGCGACGTGGTAGAGCTGGAAAGCACCTTTGCGCGTTCGGCCCAACTGGGAGAGGATGGCACGACGGGGTACATCCGGTTGCCTAAGTTTTACGTGGACTTTTTCAACGAACGCAACCGGAATTGCGCCAACGACGTCCGGGCCGAAATCGAAATGCTCAAAGCAATAGGCATGAAGCGGCTGATTTTTGACCTGCGCAACAACGGCGGAGGAAGTTTGCCCGCAGCCGTGGACATTGCCGGCCTCTTTATTGACTTGGGCCCCGTGGTTCAAGTGAAAACAAGCGGAGGAAACGTAAGGGTCTATTCCGACAAAGCGTCCGACATTGTGTGGGACGGACCGCTGGTGGTTTTGGTGAACGAAGGAACCGCCTCGGCCTCGGAAATTGTGGCAGCCGCGCTCCAAGATTACCGCCGTGCGCTCATTTTGGGCACCAAGAAAACCTTTGGCAAGGGAACCGTCCAAAACGTCATCGACCTGGACCAGGCCATGCGCGGAGGAAGCGAGGACCTTAAACCCCTGGGCGGTCTAAAGCTGACCATCCAGAAGTTTTACCGCGTTACCGGACAGACCACACAATTGCAGGGCGTGCTTTCCGACATTGTCCTTCCCCATGCCTACCAGGCCATCCCCTACGGAGAAGCCGAGGAGAAGGTTCCGTTGGCTGCCGATGCCATTGCGACCGCTTCTTTCGCCGCTGTGAACAAGCCCGACGCATTCAAGCGCGCCATCCAAAACAGCCAGAACCGTACCGCCAAGAGCGAGGGATTTGCGCGGATTAACACGTACGCCAATTGGCTCAAGTCCGAACGGGAAAAAACCGAGTGGCCCGTCGATTTTGTGGCCTACCGCGAAGCCGAAAAAGCGCGTTCCGCGCAAACCAAGCAGTTTGAGAAGCTGACGGAGTTGAAAGACAGCTTGGCCGTTCGTCCTTCCGCCGGCGGAGCAACGGAAATGGCGTCTGCCCCGGCCAAAAAGAAGGAATGGTCCCAGTGGATGAAGTCGGTTAGCCGAGACATCTACGTGCGCGAGGCCCTCTACACCGTTTCCGACCTGGGCAAATAATCCCCACGTCGATGGCCACGAAATCGCTCGGACCCAAACCGGCTTGGAAAAGGCTGTTGGCCCATCCCATGGGCAAAGGCGGCGCCGTCATCCTGGCCATTGCCCTGTTCCTGGCGCTTTTTGGGCCGTGGTTGGTGACGGATGCGACTCCCCATGCGAATGCGATGGACGTAGAGCATGCCGCCCTTCCTATGGGATCGCATGCCTCGGGCCAGTTGCATTGGCTGGGAACCGACCGCTACGGCCGGGACGTTTACAGCCGCTTGGTTTTGGGTACCCGCATTTCGTTGGGGGTCGGCACGGTGGCGTTGGCCTTGTCCTTGCTCATTGGAATTCCCATTGGAGCAGTGGCCGGTTACTACGGAGGCTGGGTGGACCGCCTCCTCAACGGCCTGATTCAAGTTTTCTGGAGCATTCCCACCTTTCTGATGGTGATTGCCTTGGGCTTTGCCTTGGGCAAGGGCATGGTCCAGGTTTTTGTAGCCGTCGGGTTGACCATGTGGGTGGAA
>JBIIBX010000149.1:0-3858 GCA_044239185.1 Schleiferiaceae bacterium
TGGGGTCTTTGACGGCCAATTTGCATTTCTTGATGGCGAGTTTCTACCGACCCACCGCGGGCCGCAGAAAAATCCTGACCGAAGCCAAGGCCTTCCCGTCGGACCGCTATGCCCTGGCGTCGCAAATCCAATGGCACGGAGGAAATCCGGAGACGGACCTCATCGAAATTGCGCCCAACGGACCCGGAGGAACCCACCGCGTCGAAGACTTTGAAGCGGCCCTAGAAGCCCACGGCTCCGAAATCGCGCTGTTCTTGGTGGGAGGCGTCAATTACTTCACCGGGCAAGTGTTTCCCATGGAGCGGCTTACCGCCCAAGCACATGCGCAGGGCGTGGTGGTTGGATGGGACCTGGCCCACGCCATGGGCAATGTCCCCTTGGAACTCCACCGCTGGAATGTGGACTTTGCCGCCTGGTGCAGCTACAAATACTTGAACAGCAGCCCCGGAGGCGTTGCGGGCATTTTCGTGCACGAACGCCACCACGGTGCAGAGACCTTGCGTCTGGCCGGCTGGTGGGGACAAAACAAGTCCCGTCGGTTCTTGATGGAGCCGGAGTTTCATCCCATTCCCACTGCGGAATCGTGGCAGCTTTCCAACGCCCCGGTACTGAGCCTGGCCGTACACCGCGCGTCCCTGGACCTTTTTGACCAAGCCGACGCCCTTCATCCCGGAGCACGGCGGGCCAAAAGCCTGGCGCTTTCCGCGGACCTCATGGGCCTCCTGGACCACGTGCGCGACGCCACCGGAGCCGCCATCGAGGTATTCACCCCGCGGGAAGACGACCAACGCGGTTCCCAAGTCAGCGTACGGTTCCCCGGGCGCGGAAAAGCGTTTTTTGACGCCCTCACCGCCCGCGGAGTCATTGCCGACTGGCGCGAGCCCGACTGCATCCGCATGGCCCCGGTACCTCTCTACAACTCCTTTGAAGACCTGTCCCGCCTGGAATCCATCCTTTTGGACCTATTGACCCCATGAAAAAAGCAACTGTAGTTGGAGCCGGTTTGGTTGGTTCCTTGTGGACCGCCCTTTTGGCCAAGCGCGGGTACCGCGTGGACGTGTACGAACGCCGCACGGACTCCCGCAAAGCGGGCTACGCCGGCGGACGCAGTATCAACCTGGCCCTGTCCCACCGCGGCTGGAAAGCCTTGGAATTGGCTGGGCTGAAGGAAGCCATTGAAAAGGAAGCCATTCCCATGACCCACCGGGTGATGCACGGCGTGGACGGCTCGTTGGTGCGCCAGCCCTACGGAAAAGACGGCCAAGCCATTTACTCCGTGTCCCGCGGCGGACTGAACGAAAGCCTGATGACCTTGGCCGAGCAGAGCGGCAACGTTCACCTCCATTTTGCCCACAAATGCGTGGACGTGGACCTCAAAACCGGCGCCGCCACCTTTGAAGACGGAACCGGCCAGGCCCACGAAGTCCCCCCCGGCCTCCTCTTCGCCACCGACGGTGCCTACAGCGCCATTCGGTCGGCCATGATCAAAACCGACCGCTACCAGTACCAGCAAGAATACATCGACCACGGCTACAAGGAGCTTCACATTCCCGCCGGACCCAACGGTGCCTTCCTCATGGAGAAAAACGCGCTGCACATTTGGCCGCGCGGAGGCTACATGCTCATTGCCCTCCCCAACCCCGACGGAAGTTTCACCCTGACCCTCTTTTTTGCCTGGGAAGGCCCCGAAAGCTTTGCCAGTCTGCCCACCACAGACGACGCCGAAGCTTTTTTTGCCCGGATTTTTCCCGACGCCTTGGCGATGATGCCCAATTTCCGGGAACAATGGGAAACCAACCCCAGCAGTTCCTTGGTGATCATGCGGTGCGACCCGTGGCAGTTCAACGGCACCGTTGCCCTGGTTGGAGATGCGGCCCACGCCATCGTTCCTTTCTACGGCCAAGGCATGAACGCCGGCTTTGAAGATTGTACCGCTTTGGAAGACCTCCTCCAAATCCACGGTGAAGATTGGCCCACCGTTCTGCCGGAATACAGCCGGGTGCGCAAGCCCAACGGCGACGCCATTGCCGAGTTGGCCCTGTTGAATTTCATCGAAATGCGGGACTTGGTGGGCAAGCCGGAATTTTTGCTGCAAAAGAAAATCGAAGCCTGGTTTTCGGAAAAGCACCCGGACCGCTGGACGCCCCTCTACACCCAAGTGACGTTCTCCCACACGCCTTATGCGGAAGCCTTGGCCAACGGAAAACGCCAAGAAGCCATTATGCGGGAAGTCATGGCCTTGCCAAACATTGCAGAGCGCTGGAACAGCGAGGAGGTCGAAGCGTTGCTCTTGGAGCGGACGGCTTAAGAAGCCAGGCAAAATCGGTCACAGAGCAGGGACTTCTACGGCGTTCCTGCAGGCCATTTGGACCTACCCGCGGCTCAGCGCGCTACGTACTTTTTTCATCAGGTTGGAACGGAACACGTAGTCCACGACGTCGGGCTGATCGGCATGGAGGATTTCGTCGTTGGATCCCTCCCAGGTTTTTTCGCCCCCTTTGAGGAGCATGACGTGTTCGCCGATCTCCAAGACGGAGTTCATGTCGTGGGTGTTGATGACAGTGGTCATGCCGTATTCGTGGGTGATGTCTTGAATCAAGGCGTCAATGACCAACGATGTTTCGGGATCCAAACCGCTGTTGGGTTCGTCGCAGAAGAGGTATTTGGGGTTTAACACAATGGCCCGCGCAATCGCGACGCGTTTCTGCATGCCCCCGGACAGTTCGGCCGGGGACTTGTGGGCCGCGTTTTGGATGCGCACCCGCTCCAAGCAAAAATGCACCCGGTCGCGCTTTTCCGAGGCAGACAGGGTGGAAAAAAAGTCCAGCGGCAACCGCACGTTTTCTTCGATGGTCTGGGAGGTAAACAAGGCCCCTCCTTGAAATACCATGCCCATTTCTTGGCGCACTTTCCGGGCTTCGTCGGATTCCAGGGTCTTTAAATTCCGGCCGTCGTAAAGAATGGTGCCTTCGTCGGGCTGAATCAACCCCAAGATGGACTTGAGGAATACCGTTTTCCCAGAACCGCTCAGGCCAATGATAAGGTTGCATTTTCCGGGCAGCAAATCCACGTCAATGCCTTTCAACACCTGTTGCTCTCCAAACGATTTGTGCAAGTTGCGGACAGAAATCATTGCAGGATAAGGTCGGTAAGGATGTAGTTGAAGAGGATGATGGCCAAGATGGTGGAAATGACTGCTTGGGTACTGGCCTGCCCCACTTCCAGCGGGCCGCCTTTGACCCGGTACCCAAAAAACGAAGAGACACTTGCAATAAAAAAGGCGAAAACGGTCATTTTAAAGATGGAATAGGCAATGTAAAAGGGCTGAAATTCCAGCCGCAATCCCAGCAGAAATTCTCCGGGAGACAACAGACCCAGCCACCAGCCGGCCAAATACCCTCCTACCAAGCCGCCGGTCATGGAAAAGATGAGGAGCACCGGGCTAAAAAAGACATTGGCCAGGATTTTGGGCAGGACCAAGTACCCGGCGGGATTAATACCCATGACCTCCAAGGCGTCAATTTGCTCGGTGATGCGCATGTTGCCGATGGAACCGGAAATATTGGAACCTACAATGCCCGCCAGAATCAAACTGACGATGGTGGGGGCAAATTCCAGCAAAATGGACTCGCGCACGGCAATGGCGATGTAGTACCGCGGAATGAGGGGGTCTTCCAAATTCAAGGCGGTCTGGATGGTCACTACCGCCCCCATGAACACGGAAATGATGATCACCAGCGGCAAGGTTTTGACGCCCAGGCTGTCCACGTCCCGCCAAAAGGCCTTGCGGTACTCGGCAAAGCGCTCGGGCCGGCGAAAGACCTGGAGCAAAAATTTCCAGTACGCGCCGAGTTCGGC
>JBIIBX010000150.1:0-3774 GCA_044239185.1 Schleiferiaceae bacterium
ACCTTCCCGAAGGATTCCAAACCTCCGAATTTGTTTTGGAGCACGGGTTTTTGGACTTCATTGTGGAGCGCAAAAACATGAAGACCAAAATCGAGGAGTACCTGCGCTTGGTGGGCAATCAACCGGTCCCGGAAGTCCCCGCTTAAGGAACAGAGCCTGGCGCACGTTGGGCATTCGAAAAAAAACCGTACCTTTGCCCTTCCGAAAAACGGAGTACAGCACAACCATCTAAACGATCAAGGCATGTATTTAACTGCTGACAAAAAACAAGAAATCTTCGCCGCACACGGCAAAGATGCCCAAGACACCGGAACCGCAGAAGGCCAAATCGCCCTCTTTACGTACCGCATCAACCACCTGACGGAGCACTTGAAAAAGAACCGGAAGGACTTCAACACCGAGCGTTCTTTGGTTCGTTTGGTAGGCAAGCGTCGCAGTTTGTTGGATCACTTGAAAGCCACTGAAATTCAGCGTTACCGCGCCATCATTGAGAAGCTCGGTCTCCGTAAATAAGACGTTACTAACCGCGAACAGCGCGAAAAGGCAATTTCTTCGGGATTGCCTTTTCGTGTTTCTTTCCGGTTCATTCCCATTATGTTTGAAATGATGAAAGCCCCAACCCCCATCCGGGAAGAGATCCGCCTGCCTGACGGCCGCGTGATCACCCTGGAGACCGGCCGAATGGCCCGCCAAGCCGACGGTTCGGTTTTGGTATCGTGCGGAGGAACCGCACTGCTCGCAACGGTCGTATCCGATCCCAACGCCCGCCCGGGTGTGGATTTTATGCCCCTTACGGTCGAGTACAAAGAGAAATTCGCCTCTTCAGGCCGCGTGCCCGGTGGATTCCTAAAGCGTGAAATGCGCCCCGCAGACCGGGAAATCTTGGTTTCCCGCTTGGTGGACCGTGTTTTGCGTCCCTTGTTCCCCGAGGACTACCACTCCGAGACCCAAGTCATCATCACGTTGTTGTCTTTTGACGAAAACGTTGCGGCTGACTCTTTGGCCGGACTGGCCGCCTCTACGGCACTGGCCATCTCCGACATTCCTTTCAGTGGCCCCATCTCCGAAGTGTGTGTGGCCCGTGTGGACGGTCAGATCATCGTAAACCCCTCTCCCGCCCAATTGGCCCTGGCCGACATCGAAATGATGATCGGTGCCACGGACGAGAGCATTGTGATGGTGGAAGGCGAAATGTCTGAGGTCAGCGAAGCCGAGATGCTGGAAGCAATCTCCGCAGCGCATGCCGCCATCAAGGTGCAAGTTGCTGCTCAGCTTGCCTTGGCTGCCAAAGTTCCCGGCAGCAGCCCCAAGCGCACCTACAACCACGAAACGCACGACGAAGAACTTCGCGAGCGCGTCAAGAAAGCCACCTACGACCAGGCCTACGCCGTGGCCGGATTGGGCTTGGCAGACAAGCATATGCGCAGCGCCAAGTTCCGCGAGGTATTGGACGCCTTCCTGGCTACCCTGACCGACGAGGAAAAGGCGACCAGCGGCGAATTGGCCAAAAAGTACTACCACGATGTGGAGTACGACGCCATGCGCAACCAGATTTTGGACAACGGACGCCGTTTGGACGGCCGTTCCACCACGGAAATCCGCCCCATTTGGGTAGAAACCGACGTGTTGCCCGGCCCACACGGCTGCGCCTTGTTCACACGCGGCGAGACCCAGTCGTTCACTACGGTAACCTTGGGTTCCAGCTTGGACGCCAACCGCATCGACTCTCCTACCCTGACCGGCGAAGAGAAATTCTACCTGCACTACAACTTCCCGCCCTTCTCCACCGGAGAGGCGCGTCCTTTGCGCGGCGTTAGCCGTCGGGAAATTGGACACGGAAACTTGGCCCAACGCGCTTTGAAGCGCATGGTGCCTGACTCCGTGGGCTACACCATCCGCGTGGTTTCCGACATCCTGGAATCCAACGGATCCAGTTCCATGGCCACCGTGTGCGCAGGCACCCTGGCTCTGATGGACGCCGGTATCGAAATCACCCGTCCTGTAAGCGGCATCGCCATGGGATTGATTACCGACAAAAACCGTTTTGCGGTTCTGTCTGACATCTTGGGCGACGAAGACCACTTGGGAGACATGGACTTCAAAGTAACCGGAACGGAAAAAGGCATCACTGCCTGCCAGATGGACATCAAAATTGGCGGCTTGACCTTCGAGATCATGGAGAAGGCCCTCATGCAAGCCAAAGAAGGCCGTGCGCACATCTTGGGCAAAATGCTGGAGGCCGTGCCTGCCGTTCGTGCAGAGCTCAAGCCCCACGCTCCCAAGTTGATCATCATGGAAATTCCCAAGAATTTCATTGGTGGCGTAATCGGACCCGGAGGCAAGATCATCCAAGGCTTGCAAGCGGAAACCGGTTGCCACATCTCCATCAACGAAGTGGACGACAAGGGCGTTATCGAAATTTCCGGAACCAACCCCGAGGGCTTGGCTTTGGCGCAGCAGCGCATCCGCGAAATCTGTTTTGTTCCTGAAGTGGGCGCTACCTACAACGGCACCGTTAAGGGCATCCAAACGTTTGGCGTATTCGTCGAAATCGGACGCGGAACCGAAGGGTTGTTGCACGTTTCCGAGATGGAATGGAGCCGCGTAGACGATCCGTCCACCTTGTTCAAGGAAGGCGACCGCGTGGAGGTGAAACTCATTGGCGAAGACAAAGGCAAACTGCGTTTGAGCCGCAAGGTGTTGTTGCCCAAGCCCGAAGGCTATGTGGAGCGCGCACCGCGCGAAGACCGTGGACCTCGTGAAGACCGTGGACCACGCCGGGACGACCGCCGTGACCGCGGACCGCGTCGGGACGACCGCCCCCGTCGGGACGAAAACACCAACGAAAGCGAAGCCTAATCCAACCGAAAGAATCCCATGCGTCAGTTAAAAATCACCAAACAGGTCACCAACCGCGAAACCGCGTCGTTGGACAAATACCTGCAGGAAATTGGTAAGGTCGAACTGATCACCGCCCAAGAAGAGGTGGAATTGGCACAACGCATCAAAGCGGGCGACCAGCGCGCTTTGGAAAAGTTGACCAAGGCCAACCTGCGTTTTGTGGTGTCTGTGGCCAAGCAGTACCAAAACCAAGGCTTGACGTTGCCGGATTTGATCAACGAAGGCAATCTGGGATTGATCAAAGCCGCACAGCGCTTCGACGAAACCCGTGGATTCAAGTTCATTTCGTACGCCGTTTGGTGGATTCGTCAATCCATTTTGCAGGCCTTGGCCGAGCAAAGCCGGATTGTTCGACTTCCCTTGAACAAGATTGGTTCCATCAACAAAATCAACAAGGCCTACGCCGCGTTGGAGCAAACCCACCAGCGCCCTCCGAGTGCAGAAGAAATTGCGGAGGTGTTGGAGATGAGCGAAGACGATGTGAAGGAAAGCTTGCGCAACTCCGGTCGGCACGTGTCCATGGATGCACCACTGGTGGAAGGCGAAGACAGCAACTTGTACGACGTATTGAACTCGTCGGACTCCCCCCATCCCGACCAAGACTTGATGGTGGACTCCTTGCGCACCGAAATCGAACGGTCCTTGGCTACGCTGACCCCCCGGGAAGGCGATGTCATCCGGCTGTACTTCGGGCTCAACGGACAACATCCTCTCACCTTGGAAGAGATTGGAGAGAAGTTTGACTTGACCCGCGAACGGGTGCGCCAGATCAAAGAGAAGGCCATTCGCCGCATGAAGCACACCTCGCGAAGCAAAATCCTCAAGACCTACTTGGGCTGATTTTCAATCAACTGGGTGTTAACTTTACCGACA
>JBIIBX010000151.1:0-3754 GCA_044239185.1 Schleiferiaceae bacterium
GTCGTGGGTGACGTACAAACCGCTGCCGGGCCCACCGCTTTTGAACAGCCACGGCCACCGGCGGTATTCCCACATGGCAGCAAACAACTTGTTCGGATTTTGCGGGTCCATGACCAGGTCTGCGGCACCGCTGCGGTTGTTGGTGTACAGGACTTTTTTCCAGCTTTTACCGCCGTCTTGGGTGCGGTAAACGCCGCGGTCCTCGGTGTCCCCGTAGGCCAAGCCGATGGCGGCTACATACACGTTTTGGGAGTTGCGTGGATCCACCACAATGCGGTGAATGCCCTTGGTTTTTTCCAAGCCCATGCGTTGCCAGGTGCGTCCAGCGTCCAAACTGCGGAACAGACCGTCTCCAATGCTTTGGGAGTTCCGGGGGTTGCCCTCACCGGTGCCCACCCAGATCACGTCGGGGTTGCTGGGGTCCACCTTGACGGCGCCAATGGAGGCATTCGGTTGGTCGTCCCAAATGGACTGCCAGCTTTGGCCCGCGTTGGTGCTTTTCCACAAACCGCCCGAAGCCGAACCCACGTAGATCACTTCGGGGTGTACCGGATCGACGTCGATGGCGGTCACCCGGCCGCTCATTCCCGCCGGTCCGATGTTTCGAAACTTCATGTTTTCCAACAGGTTATCAGGAAGCGACGCTCCATTTCCTCCTTTGGTTTGGGCGGTCGCGGCCCATCCGCTGCAGGCGGCAAGTGCCACCACAGCAAGGCGCAATACAAAACGTTTGGTCATTTTTTAAGCAGATTTAACGCTGCAAGGTAAACGATGTGCGCCTTCGTTCCGTAACTTGAGCATATGAATTGGAGAGGAAAAGCATTCGCGGGAGTGCTCGCTTTGGTGCTGGGAATGAGCGCAAAGGGCCAAGAGGCCGTCGAGTTTCAAGGCTCTGTTACGTATTTGCTCGTTCCGGATTCCACGCTGCCTGCGGGAATGCTGCAGGCCTTTCCGCAGTCCATGCGGCTCACTTTTTCGGGCGACGACGTCAAGACCGAGTTTTTCTACGGCCAAAAAGTGGGGTCGGAATTGATTTACCTCGCCAAGGACAAACGGGCCTACGCCTTCTCGACGGAAGCAAAGTCCGGGATTTCCCTCACGGAGCGGGACAACTGGGCCTTGGCCGGGGAATTGAAGAAGTCCGAGTTGAAAGAAGAAGAAAACGGCACGCCTTGTGTTTCGCTGCTGGGGCTCTTGGTTTTGGGCAACGGCATGCAAATCGAATCCGTGGGCTGCACAGACCCGGCTTGGCACCTTCCCGCCAAGGCCAACTACCGCACGGGCAATCAGGTGCTCAACGGCTTGCCGGAGGGAATCGTCCACATGCCCATAGGGGTTGATATTTTGCAGAAACTGACCGACGGGTCGTCGTACCGCATTCACGTGGAACGCAGTGCGGTGGAGCCCGGAACGCCGGAAGCCTTGGCTTTGCCGGAAGGGGTTTCTTTTTCGCCGGTGCAGATTCCGGGACCGGTTAAGCGGAAGTAACCAAACCTACAGCCCCCGCGACGCCGTGTATTTCTTGGGCGTGGTCCCGAATTTCTTTTTGAATGCCGCAATGAAGTGGCTGGGGTTCTGGTACCCAATTTGAAAGGCGACTTCGTTTACGGAATAGCGGCCGGAGTCCAGCAGCAGCCGGGATTTTTGCAACTTGGCGTCCATCACGTAGCCGTAAACGGTGCTTCCGTAAATTTCTTTGAATCCGACTTTGAGCTGGTATTCGTTGAGTCCGTGTTGTTTGGACAGCTCCTTCAAGGTAGGGGGGTTGAAGACGTCGCGCAGGAGGTGTTCCTTGGCGTCTTTCAACTTGCGGACGGTTTCTTGGTCCCGCAGAAAGGGGCAAGCCGCCGTATTGGGGGCGGAATGGTCGAAATACAGCCCCAGGAGTTGCAAGATCAGTCCATGCCGAACCGCGTGCAGGGCGCCGGGGGCATGGTCGGCATCCAAAAGGGTTTTCAGCAGGACGTTCCACGTGGGTTCGCAGGCTCGTTGTTCGTAGACGGGCTTGTCCGTGCCGGGGTTTTGGAGAAAAGGAATTTCCAATCCTTGTTCCAGTCCGGCCATAAACAAACGGTGCAGCTTGTCGAAGGAAATGGACAGTCCGACGCCTTCTCCGCCTTTGTCGAATTTGAGTTGAACCGGTTGGTCCGCAACGGGGTTGAAGAGGAAGAAGGATTGCCCCTCGGGAAGTTCCCGTCCGTAGTGGGGATTGAATTGAAAGAACTGCGCGCCCGTCAACGCCCAAAACAAGTGGACTTGCATGGAGGGCAAGGCCAACTCCACCGTTCCGGCCGTTGCGTCGGCCGGAAAAAGACCCAGGGTAATCCCATCGTCGATTGCGGTTATCAGGGCCTTCCGTTTTCCGGTATTTTTGGGAACAAGCATAGGGCAAAAATACAGGGAAATGCAATTGGAAAGCCCCTTTTTATTCAGGTATAGAATTTCCGTTTTGGGGTATGGGTACTTTGTCTTTTGGGGTATTTTAGCGGTGTGAAAAATCCACTTGTACTCCTAAGTACCTACAAAACGGTATACAAAACCCAGGGTTGGTCGGGATTGGTGAAAACCATGGGACGCCCAGCGGCCATTCTCCTCTTTCTCTTCTTTCTGGGCAAGGGTTTGGTGTGGCTGGCCGTGTTGTACGGGGGTGTCAAGTGGTTCAGTTAACCAGCTCAAGGTGTTAAGGCCTGACCAAGGAAGTCGGGGTATTCGTCTTCTGTCAGTTGTTTGATCTTCACCAATCCCAGGGTGCGTCGGGGATCTTTTTTTGCCCTGTAAACGCCAATCGGATAGGTGATAAGGTCTGCGGTGCCGCCCGTCAGTACCAGCAGAATCGGGGTAAACGAGTCGTAGGGGTTTACGCTGTTGTACAAGATCCCAGAGTAAGCACCCAAGGAAGCTCCCCAACCAGCGTATGGAATGCGCTCCAAATAAGGCAATTTTCTTCGGGGAATACCCCCTTTTTGCCGGAAAAAGGTTCTTTCCCGGAAATAGAAGGCCGAGCAAGATAAAACATCCCCCTCGGTGTCTCGTAGGACCAAGTAAAGCCTATTGCCAGACTTAAAGAATTTTAGTTTTCCATTTTCCCAACGGTGCGAAACGGTATCTCCTTCCTCGTTATGCAGGGTGGAGGTTGCGTTGCCGCTTGCTATGCGCGTTTGTAAGACCTTGGGAAAGGCCAGCGGTCCGCGCTTCGCAGGAAGAACGGTTTGTTCAGGTTTCCAGAACAGATTGCCACAGCTGGTGGCGAGGGCGGATGCAGAAACGAAGGCGACGAGTGCAATCCAACGGGGAAGACGGGTGTTTTTCATACCTTTGCAGACTTCATTGGGCCAATAGCTCAGCGGTTAGAGCAGGGGACTCATAATCCCTTGGTCGGGGGTTCAAATCCCTCTTGGCCCACTTTATTCCAACACCCCAGCGGGAAGCCGTTTGGGGTGTTTTTTTGGTTGATAATCAGTGCTTTATAAATGTAAAATGACCTGTGGATAGTCCTGGTTAATAATATTCCGAAGGTAAGAATTATTCCATTTCCTGGTCCATCTTGGTCCATTTTTGACCCCCGTGGTCCATTTTCTGGTCCATCTTTCAGTCCCCCTTAACAGCACAAAAAGTAGCTACCCCCGGAGGGGTAACTACCATTTGGGCGAAACGGACAATATGGCAACCCTATAGTTTTTCGTAGGTACCCTTCATCACTTTCCTAATTTGGTTGTTCGTGGACATATCCTTCAAGAATCGTGTTATAGTCCTA
>JBIIBX010000020.1:0-14658 GCA_044239185.1 Schleiferiaceae bacterium
GTCGTTGCCGAATCTCCACAGGCATTCACAGCAATCAAGGTGACCGTGTAATTTCCTCCAGCCAGGTAGGTGACCGACGGGGCAGCTCCGGAACCTGTGGTGCTGTTGCCAAAGTCCCAATAATACGTCGTGGCATTGGGTGCATTTGCGGTGAAATTGAGGGTCAACACATTGGCCACATAGGTGAACGCCGCCGTTTGCGGGGCACACACGGTGATGGAAACCGTCGTGGTTGCTGTTTGACCGCATTGGTCGGTGACGGTTAGCTGAACCGGGTAGGTTCCGTTTGCCGTGAATACGTGCGTGGGATTGGGGCCAGAGGCCGTCGCGCCGGGGCCAAAATTCCAGCTGTAGGTCAACGAAGTTCCCGTTGAGGCCGCCCCGTTAAAGACCACCGAAAGACCCGTCGCCGTAGAAACAAAGGACGCCGTGGGAGGAGGGCACGGGTTGTTGCACGCCGCACGTCCTTCGTATTTATAACCCGACGTCAAAGCAGCGCTGTTGTTTGCCCCCACCCGGGTGTTCAAGGTGGTTCCCGTAGGCGATTTCAAGACCCATCCGCACTCGCCGCTCCATTGTCCGCCGTTGACAAAATTCAACCGAATGGTGTCGTCGTCGCAAGCAGGAATGGAGAAAACCGCTTGGTTGCCGGCCGCAAAACTGTAGTTGGTCGTCACCGTTCCAACGGTCACCTCCAGCCGGTGGGAGGTGGTGCCTGCTTGGTTTGCTCGCCAGCCGTCTCCGAAAGAGTCGGTCAGGGTCAACTGGTACAAACATCCGTTGGTGCAGGAGAACGTGGTAAAGGTGACTGGGCCGACAGGCGTTGAAATCCCCGATGTGCCGCAGTTGTCACGAACATAAACCTGGTAGGTGGTTCCCAAGGTCAAGCCGGACAAAATGAAGGGATTGGTCGCTGCCGTTACCACCGTTCCCGAACCGGGAGCAAAGCCAACCGGACCGTATTCGATCTGCCAAGCCGTTGCCCCCCCGGTGGTCCACGTTACTTGTGCCGTGGTCGGTGTCAAAGGAGTAACAGCGACGTTGGTGGGTGGCGGGCAAGACGGTGCGGAGGTAATGCTGAAATCGTCCAAGGCGATGTCTGCCATTTGCGGAGTGGCGTTGGCTAAATTCCGACGGGCCACAAACCGGAAGGTTACGTTTTGGCCGGTGTAGGCATTCAGCGGCAAGGTTTTCTCAAGCCACTGGGTACCCTGAGGTCCGGCAACCGAGTCCAAGTAGGTCCAAGCGCCGGTTCCAACCTTGATCTCCGTCCGAAGGCTCCGAATGGCTACCCCGTCCATGTGGTACCAAAACTTCAACTGGGGCAAGGGCAAAGCGGCCAAGTTGAACGTTGGCGTTTCCAACAGCGCTGTGGCACCGGTGGTGCTCAAAGAGGCCTCGGTGTACACGTAGCGCCCATTTCCTGACGTATGATCTGCTGCGGGACCGGTGGTACCGGTTGGGGTTGCCCCCTGTCCCCCGCCCCAATGGAAAGCCGGCGTGGTTCCGGCCGAAGTCGGCGTACGGGACCAACACGGATCAACGGTAGAACCGGCATTCCAGAAGTTGTTTGGATTCCCCAACGCCCCCATTGTGAACGTGTTGTCGAAATTCTGAAAATAAGGAACCGACGCTACCCCGCAGGCTGTGCTGCCTGTGACAGGTCCAACCCACAAGGATTTGTCTGTGGGAGAGCACACCTTGCGCACATAAAAATGGTAGGTGGTAGACGGCGACAAGCCCGTTACGGTGTATGGGCTGCCTGTTGCCAGTTGCACCGTTCCGGAACCAGGCGCAAATCCCACCGGGCCAAATTCCACTTCAAACGAAGTTCCGGTTCCCGTCCAGTTCAGGGTAATGGCCGTTGTGGTAGGAGCCGAGGCCGCCAACGCAGTGGGCGCAATGCAGGTAGGTCCTGCCGCAATTCCAATGTCGTCCAAGGCCAAATCGCCCAGTGCTCCACCCCCGCCGCCCGGACCACCGCCAGCAGCAGGCTTCGTTACCCGGAACCGAACTTTGATTGTATCGTTGGCGTAGGCGTTCAAGGAAACCGAAGACTTTTGCCAGGTGTTGCCCTGGTTGCCTGTTTGGGTAAATACGTTTTGAACCCAAGCGTTGTTGTGGAAGATATCCACCGCGAAATCGCCTTGGTTTTGGCCAAATTGGTGCTTCCAAAACGTTAACTCGGGATTGACCAAGGAGGACAAGAATACAGAAGGCGAAACCAATTCTGCCGTGGTGCCGGTCCCGGAAGCTTCCACGTACACATAGGCTCCTGACCCTGTGGTGTGGTCCGCTGTCGGGCCGGTTTGGGGACCACTAAAGGTTGCACCCGATCCACCGCCCCAGTGGTACCCAGCGAGGGGATTGCGCGTCCAACATCCTCCTACCGAACTACCGCTGTTTTGGGGAGCTGTACCCTCGGTGAAGCCAGTGGTAAATGCCTCTGTCCATGGTGCAGTAAGAGCGGTGCACACGGTGCTGGCATTGATGGGTCCCACCCACGCCGACTTGTCGGTGGTCGAACACACTCTGCGGATGTAAAACTGGTAATTGGTGGCAGGCGTCAAAGCTGTGACGGTAAAGGGAGAGGCGGCTGCCGTTACCGTTGTTCCGGCGGGCGGAGTGAATCCTACCGGACCGTACTGAATTTCAAACGAGGTGCCGGGCGAGGTCCAAGAGAACGTAACCGAATTGGTGGTTTGTGCCGTAGAGGCAAAAGCCGTGGGAGCAGCGCACGTTGGGGTTTGCTGGACCCGGAAATCGTCGATGGAAATATCCACCGTGTTCGCAGCGCCCGGATTCCGGGTGCCCACCCAACGGAAAACGACGGTGTCGCCCGCAAAAGGTGCGGCAAGCGTTACAATTGCCTGCTGCCAAGGGGAAACCCCGGAGGTTTGCACCTGGCCGGTTTGGGACCACACGGTGGTATACGCTCCTCCGTTGCTGACTTGAAACTCCAACTTGTTGATCAGGCCACCGTACATGTGGTACCAAAAAGACACCTCGGTGGACGTCAGCGAGGCTGTGGAAATGGGGGGTGATTCCACCGTTGCAGTCGTTCCAAAATTGGTTCCTTCTGCAAACAGAAATTTTCCAGCCGCCGTACCCGTCGTCTTGTCAAAATCGGGTCCGGTCAATGCGGTATTGGGGAGGCCTGGGCCGGTTTTCCAAAAGTAACCGGTGCTTTGCGCACGGGTCCAGCAGTTGTCTACTGTTCCAGGGTCTTGTGCCGCCGTTCCCGGATTCCACGCCGTTCCGGTAAACGTCTCCAAATAGGGGGACGTAGCAGTCGGAACAATAGGTGCACAGGGGACTTTCACGACCAAAGGCCCTACCCAAACCGAACCGCTTCCAACCCCGCAGCTATCGCGTACCCAAAACGTGTAGGTAGCGCCCGGAGTCAAGCCTGTGACGGTGTAGGGCTTGCTGGTGACTCCTACCCGGGTTCCTTGGCCTGCTAATCCCGTTGCTCCGGGGGCATAACTCACCAACCACGCACTGGAACCGCCGGTCGTCCATTGCAGGCGAATCGAGCTGGGCGTTGTTTTTTGAACGGCAAAAGCCGACGGCTTGGGGCACGAATTCCCTACCTTGACCTCGTCCAACGCCATGTCCGAGTAATTGGCGGTACCCCGGGTGCCGCGGAAACGTATAACCACCGTATCCGAAGGAATGGAGACCAAAGAAATAGCCGTATCCAACCAAGCGGCGTTTTGCGTGGCTTGCTGCTGCCCCGAAAAAATTTGCACCGGGGTATTCCAGCCTGTTTTGGGGTTCCACACATCCACCGCCAAGGACCCCATGGAGTTGCCGTGGGCGTGGTACGAGAAGCGTACCTCGGGATTGGCCAGCCCAACCAAGGAAATAGGTCGGGTTTGTACAAAAGCCACCTGTCCCGCTGTACCCGACGAAGATTCGGTATACAAGTAGCGTCCAGTACCGGATTTATCGCTGGCGGGTCCCGTAAAGAATGGAGGATTCTGGGTAGAGGTTTGTCCGGTGCGAACGGCCCAATAGAAGGGACTGCTTGCTCCTGTTCCCCGACCTGGACTCCGCTGCCAGCAAACCCCCAAAGAATCGCCTGCGGAATACGTACCCGTTCCCGAGACCCAACCAGTTCCGTCAAAATTTTCGGTAAAAGGCGAGGGAACGGGAGCGCAGAGCGTCGTAAAGTAAACGGGGCCCACCCACGCGGACGAGTCCGTTGCGGAGCACTTTGACTTCACGTATACCTGGTAGCGGGTGCCGGAAACCAAGCCCGTTACATTGACCGGACTGGCGGTTGCATTGGTTTTGGTCAGGGCCGCAAATGCCGCCGTACCCAATCCATAAGCCACCCGGAAGTTGCTGGAATTAACCGATGTAAACGAAATTTGAGCCGAATTGAATGACACCGTGTTTACCGCAAGTGCCGTTGGAGTAGGGCAAGCAGGTGCTTGCATCACTTTGAAATCATCCAAAGCCAGGTCTCCCGCCGTGTTTCCTGCGGGTGTAGCCCCAAACGAACGAATAGCGCGGAACCTGAATTGCAAGGTGTCGCTTGCAAACGTATTAAGGAGAACCACCGCTGTATCCCAGGGAGCGGTTTTGCTTGCTTGCTTCTGGCCCGATTGGGACCACACATTGGATACCCATCCGGTGGGTGGGCTCCATACATCCACGGCCAGCGTCCCTATATCCGCTCCAAAGGCATGGGTAGCAAACCGCAAGGACGGCGTAGTTAACGAACTTACATTGAACAGGGGCGAAAGCAATTGCGCCCCATTTTGGTAGGCTCCCAAGGCACTTTCAACATAAACAAAAGTGCCCGTTGCCGTTCCCGACGTTTTGTCCACCGCTGGACCCGTTGTCGCTTGGGATGTTGGTCCCGTGCGCGGCGACCACGCGAATGGACCGTTGGCAGCACCCGTGTGCACCGGTGTGGTAGACCAACAGGTACCTGCCGGCAATGCGGCTCCGGCATTCAATGCACCGGCCCCGGTGGTCCAGCTCGTAAAGGGCTCTACGGCCGGTGCATTCAATAAACCACAGGCCGTTGTAAACGCAAAAGGACCTGCCCAAATACTCACGTTCCCCGAACCGCAGCTGTCTCGGACGTAAAACTCGTAGTTGGTACCGGCAGTCAAGCCCGTAACCACGCGGGACGTGTTTCCAAGGGCTTGAAATAGGGTTCCCGCCGATGCAGGCACAAAGCCTACCGCTCCTACTTTGACTTGTGCATGCGCGGCCCCGCCTCCCGTCCACTGCAACTTGGCCCGGTTGGTCAACGCCCACACGGCCGTTCCGTTCGATGGGGGAAAACAAGTTGGAACGGGTCCGTGGGTTACCGTCACGGTCCACGTGCCTTTTACCACCTTTTGAACGGTGGTGTCGCAGGTTGGAATTCCTTGCCCCAGGGGCGTCCAAGTACGAAACGCACGCAACTCAAAAACCAGCCGACCGGAAACCGTGGTTCCATTAGCCAGCGTCAATCCCGTGCGGTTGTACGGTTGAATCCCCGCTTGGTTTCCGACTCCTACAGCTACGGCTCCCTCACTAAGACCGGTTGTGCGGCAACGCAGGTACGAACGCTGTTCGGACCGCCAAGACTGGCCCAAAGCGGCCATGCTGTATTGTACGCTCACCCCGTACACATACCGGTTGGCGGGAATTTGAACCACCAACGAATCCAAGCAGGTGGATACCGTGGAAGTGGTAACGGTTACCGGAGCTGCGGGGGCAGCAGAAACCTGCAATCCATTTCCGGCGTGGGTGGCCGACGTGGTGGTGGTTTGCGCACCTGCGGTACCGGAAACCAATCCGACCAACAGTCCCAAACCCAGCTTCAAAGCGCGTACAGTCAAATGCATATGGATACTTTCAGAAGGCCGAAATTTACAATTTCTTTCGGCTTAAATTTGAGCCCCATGCGTCTATTTCGTTTAACCGCACCGAAAGGCACAGTGCTGCTGTTTGCTGGCCTCTTTTTTGCCACAGAGTCCTCCTTGCTCGCCCAGCCGACAGCCAAATTGGCCACCCTGGAATACAGCGGCGGGGGAGATTGGTATGCCAACCCCACGGCGTTGAAAAATTTGGCCCAATTTGCCAAAGACCAAGCCGGAGTAGCGGTAGACCTGAATCCGGCAAGCGTCCCGGTAGGCAGTCCCACCCTGTTTCAGTACGACTGGGTGCATCTAACAGGCCACGGAAACGTCGTTTTCTCCGCGGCTGAAGCCCAGAATCTCCGGAGCTACCTGCAGCGAGGGGGATTTCTGCACATTGACGACAACTACGGAATGGACCCCTACATCCGCGAGGCCATGAAAACCGTTTGGCCCGGAGCGGAGTGGGTTCCTGTAGGCAACCGCCACCCTCTTTTCCAAGGCCCTTTTTCCTTTCCCCGCGGACTTCCCAAAATCCACGAACACGACGGAAAAGCACCGCAGGCGTGGGCACTCTACGACGGTACCCGCATGGTTGTATTGTACACCCACGAATCCGACCTGTCTGACGGTTGGGAAGACCCCGACGTCCACAACGACCCTCCGGCGGTCCGGCTTCAGGCGTTGCGAATGGGGGCCAATATTTTGCATTTTGTCTTTCGCGGGCAAACCGCTTTTGCACTCTGATGGCCTCCAGCACCTGGGAAAACGCTCCTTTCCCCACGGAACAGGAGTGGGAGGCCTTTTGGAGCGAAACCCAGCGCTTTCCCCATCGGTCTGCGCAGGAATGGGCCCTCAAGCTGCCAAAAGCCAACCCCTGGTTGCTGCACAAATGGGATGCGTATCGACGGCAAAGCAAAAAATGGCCTTCCTTGCACGCGCATCCCTTGTTGTGGTTTGCGCCTAGGACATACGCCGAACAAGCCAGTTCCGAGGCTACGGCTCGGGCCAAAGCTGCTTGGATTCAAGAACGCGGACCAATGCACCACGTTGCCGATCTCACCTCTGGCTCTGGCATAGACGGCTGGGCCCTGGCAACAGCGGGAGCTCAGGTCGTGGGCATGGAGCCCAATCCTGCTCTGGTGCGGGTTTTGCACCACCACGAGCGTACGCTAAAGCTGTCCCGTACCACCCTGTTGGGCACGGCCAACGACTTTCCATGGGAACAACACAACGAATGGGATGCCGTTGTGGTAGACCCCTCTCGACGAGCCATTGGTGGGCAGCGTTGGAGCTGGGACCACAGCGAGCCCCATCCGGTAGACTGCTGGCCTCTGTGGACCCAAAAAGCCCAGCAAGTGCTCATTAAAACCTCCCCGCTGGCAGATCCCGATGCCCTGGAAAAATCGTTCCCCGGCGCCGATGCCTTGGTATTTGTTTCCGTTGACGGAGAAATGAAGGAAATTTGGATCACCTACCGGAGAGATTCCCAAAACGACCGCACACCGAACCCTGTGCCCTCCCCCCACCGGTACACCGTGCACACCCGGTGGAATGCCGAAACATTCGAATGGCTTCGCTGGGACCGGACGGAGAAACCCCCAACGACCAGCGAAGCCCAAACGTATCTGTACCTTCCGGACGCTGCGTTGAAAGCCAGCCGATGCAGCGACGCAGCCGCACATGCTGGGGGACTTTCGCTGTGGACCCAGGGCGTGTACACCTCCCACCGGTACCTTCCGGACTGGCCAGGCCGCGTTTTGCGCATCCACCAGGTACTTCCACCCTACCAAGGCGATTGGAGCGGTGGGTGGAGCATCCTATCCTTGGGTTTTCCTGAAAAACCCGAACAAATTCGCAAGAAACTGCGTTGCAAAGAGGATTCGGAACGCTTTTTGATTGCCGTACAAGACCGAACCGGACAGAAATGGTTCGTCCACGCTTTGGCTGAAAATTCCTAACTTTTGTCCATGGTTTCACTCCCCGCCTCCTTCCGTGCACGCACCTGGCTCCTTGTTCGGGCTTGGATGCTGTTTGCCGGATTGGCACTCGGGGGGGAGTCGATCAAAGCCCAGTTTGTTGCCGTTCCGAACCAAGGCCAATGGGACCACCCTGCACTGGCCGTCACTCCGTTGGGACATGGCGCTTTGTTTTGGGAACCCACGGGATTTCGGGCAGTGGTATGGGGAGGAGACCATTCCCACGGAGGACCCCATCCTTTGCCCAAAACCGCTTGGTCGGTTTTTCGTACCCACTTGGGTACCGCAGGGTCCAGCGATTTGGAAGCGGTCCGCACTTCCCCCTCTCCCAGAAACTACTTCTTAGGAAACAACCCCGAGCGCTGGAAATCCCAGGTACCGGAATGGACGGGGTTTGTTCAGCACAACCTCTATCCCGGAATCGACGCTTGGATCCGGGATTCCACGGGCGACTTGGCCGTGGACTACCGCATTGCGCCGGGAGCCGACCCCGGTTCCATTCGGTGGCACTACCCCGGCGCCACCGCGGTGGAACGCGACGCAGAAGGGGCCATTCGCATCGAAACCCCTCTGGGAATCTTATGGGAAACCGCCCCGCGCGCCTACCAGTCCACCGAAAAAGGCCTGCGCGAGATCGAGGTAGAGTACCTGCTGGAACGCCAAGGCGACGAGGTCCTTCTGGGTTTTCGGATCGGGAAATACGACCGGAAACTTCCCTTGGTCATTGACCCCAAACTGATCTTCGCCTCGTTCAGCGGTTCTACATCGGACAACTGGGGCTTCACGGCCACGTACGACGACCAAGGAAACCTGTACGGAGGGGGCATTGTATTTAATCCCGGCTACCCCACCAGCCCCGGCGCCTTCGACCCCACCTTCGCCCCTGGATCCAACAACAGCATCGACGCGGGAATAACCAAGTTCAGTGCCAACGGAACGCAGCGGTTGTATTCCACGTACCTCGGCGGAGGTTTTGCCGACCAACCCCACTCCATGATTGTTTCCAACAACGAATTGATTGTGTTTGGCGTTACCAGTTCCCCGGACTTTCCAATTACTTCCGGTGCGGCAATTTCCACCTTCAGTGGAGGTCCCTCTATTACGCCCAACGGATACCCTTTTGCCAACGGTACCGACCTTTTTGTGACGCGTTTCAATGCACAAGGTTCGGCGTTGTTGGGAAGCACCTACTTTAGTCCCTCGGCCTCCTTCGGTTCAGTCAATGAAGGGCTATCCGGTATCGCTCAAAACTACGGAGACGCATTCCGGGGGGAAGTCAACCTGACCGCCAATGGGGATATTGTTGTAGCCAGTTCGGTTACCACGGCTACCGAAGATGCCCTGCTGGTGCGTTTTTCGCCCACTTTGAACCAGGTCCGGTGGTCAACCACTTTGCAGGGCAACAATGCAGACGCGGCCTATGCCGTACGTGTGGATGCCAACGACAAAATCTTCATTACCGGAGGTACCCGGAGCAACAACCTCCCCACAACCCCAGGCGTCGTGCAGGGAAGTCTTTTGGGAGGTTTAGACGGTTTTATTGCCCGGTATTCAGGGAACGGCATTTTGGAGGCCTGTACCTACCTCGGCACCCCCTCCAACGACCAGTCGTTTTGCTTGGACATCGACAAATTTGGAGGCGTTTATGTTTTTGGCCAAAGCCGCGGTTCCTGGCCCGTACTGAATGCAGGTTGGTCCACGCCGGCAGGGAGCCAATTCATCCACAAGTTGACTCCCGATTTAAGGACAACGCTGATGTCCACCAAATTTGGCAGCGGAAATCAGATCAACATTGTTCCCACCGCCCTGGAAGTAGACGACTGCCTCAATATTTTCATCAGTGGTTGGGGAGGTGCCGTGAACGGAGGGAACCAAGGCGGTTCAACAGCCGGGCTTCCGGTCACCGCCAATGCCCTGCGTGCCACCACGGACGGAAGCGATTTTTACTTCCTGGTTCTGGCTAAAAACGCCGCCTCGTTGCAGTATGCTACCTACTTTGGCGGTTCAAGTGCCGAACATGTGGACGGTGGTACGTCCCGATTCTCCAAAGAAGGAACCATTTACCAAGCCGTTTGTGCCGCGTGTTCCAACGGAAGTTTTCCCACCACACCGGGGGTTATTGCTCCCACCAACAACTCAAACAACTGCAACTTGGGCGTTATCAAATTTGACTTTGAAACGTCCGTTACGGCCAAAGCCAAAATCAAGTTCGACATCGACGTGGATACGATCTGCGAGACGCTGCGGGTCAAATTCACCAACGAGAGCTTGAATGCCAACGCCTACGCATGGGATTTTGGCAATGGACAAACCAGTACCCTCGCTGCACCTACCGCCCAATTCGGATTTGGCTCTTACCGAATCGTTCTCACCGCCTACGACACCGTTTGCGACATCGAAGACACAGCGAGTGTGGTGCTGAATTTCAACGAAGGCACGTATCCCAAAGCGTCTTTTGCCGCTGATTACGAAGAATGCGACCGTACGTTTACCGTGCGGCTTACCAACACCAGCCAACGCAGTTCCGCCTACGTGTGGGATTTTGGCGACGGCAACCAAAGCGTTTTGGCCGCTCCGGTATACCAATACAGCGCGCCGGGAACCTACCGCATTCGGTTGCGCGCCTTGGATACGGCATGCGGGAAGTTCGACACGGCGTCGGTGGCTGTAAAGTTTGGCAACGACAAGCCCGGTCCCGACATCTCCTTGGCCCCAGACACCTGTTTTGACGGCCGAATCCGCTTGGACATCGACTACGGGGGAGATACCACCACCCGTTATTTGTTCCGATGGACCTTCCCCAATGGCATTGTTGACACGGGACGGGTGACGGTTTACCAGGTACCGGCTTCCGGTACGTACACCCTATTTTTGGAAGCCATCGACCTCAAATGCAACGCCGTTTTCACATATACGTTCACAACGGCCCTCCTTCGCATCAACCAACGCGTGTTTATCCCCAATGCCTTTACCCCCAACGGAGATGGCGTGAATGAGAAATTCGAAATCAAGGGCAACAACTGCGACTTGAAATCGACGCTTGTTATCCTCAATTCGTTTGGGAACGTCGTATTCGAAACCAAAAATCCGTTTGGGGACTACTGGGACGGAACCCTTGCCGGAAAGCCTGCTCAGTCGGATACCTATACGTACCGACTGGTCCACGAAGAGGGGGTCTTTACCGGGTATGTAACCCTGATCCGCTAGGCCGCCTGGCACTCTCGGACTTTCTGTAGCTTTTTGTTTACAGTTCCTTTAGGGCCTCCACCAGCGCATCAATTTGCTCCGGGGTGTTGTGCCGGCTGAACGACAAGCGAAGTCCTTCGCCAGCGCCAATGGCCTCCAGAACGTGGCTGCCTTTGCTGGAACCGGAGGAACACGCACTTCCGCCGGAAACGCAAAATCCCTTGATGTCCAACGCGAAGGTCAGCATGCCCCGGTTGGGATCTCCTTCAGGAAGTTGGATGTTCAAAACGGTGTAGAGGCTGTTGTCCAAATCTCCCGATGCACCGTTGAATTTAACACCGGGCAACGCTTCCTCAAGACGTGCAATGGCGTATTGCTTGACGTTGCGAATGTGGACGTGGTCCGCTTCCATGCGCTCGTGGGCCAGCGCAAAGGCCTTGGCCATTCCTACAATTCCAAGAACGTTTTCGGTGCCGCTGCGGTGGCCGCGTTCCTGCGATCCGCCGTGGATAAAGGGATGAAGTCCGGAGTTGGCGCGAATAAAGGCAAAACCAATACCCTTTGGGCCGTGAAATTTGTGGGCACTGCACGCCGAAAAATCCACAGGAAGCTGGCCGAAGTTTACCTCGAAATGGGCCAAGGTTTGAACCATGTCGGAATGAAAATACGCCCCGGTCTTCTTGCAAAGAGCCCCTACTTCTTCCAGGGGCAAAAGGTTTCCGATTTCGTTGTTGCCGTGCATTAAGCTAACGAGGGTGGTCATCCCTTTGCTCTGGGCATCCTCCAGCTGCTGCTGGAGCCATACCAGGTCAATGTCTCCTCGGCTGTTCACGGGAGTGAGGCGGGTTTCGCACAGGCCTTGGGCTGCTAATTCCTCGGCAACATGCAAGACGGCGTGGTGCTCCAAGGGGCTGGTAATAATCAATGAAACTCCCAAATCGCGCACGGCTCCTTTTAGGGCCCAGTTGTCGGCCTCGGTCCCTCCCGATGTAAAGATGATCTCACCGGGGGTGCATCCCACGCGCTGAGCAATGTCCTTGCGGGCAGATTCCACCAGGGCTCGTGCCTTTCTGCCTTCGGCATGGGTGGAACTTGGATTCCCAAACGTGTCCAGAACGTCTACAATAACGGATTTTACGTCGGGATCCAAAGCCGTTGTGGCTGCGTTGTCAAAATAAATCATGGGTCAATTTCGGATAAGGCGGAACGAATGCGGTTGGTACGGTTAAAGGGCAAATGCTTGAATAAAACGGTCGGCCAAGGCATCGGCTTCCTGCTGGCTGGGGGCCTCGGTGTAAATGCGGACAATGGGCTCTGTATTGGACTTGCGCAGGTGGACCCACGACTCTTGAAAATCAATTTTCACACCGTCGATGGTGGTGATGCGCTCGTTTTCAAACTGCTTAGCGACGCGGGCCAAGGCCGCATCCACGTCGGCTTGAGGATCCAACTCGGCTTTCTTTTTGGCCATGAAGTAGGCCGGATAGCGGCGTCTCATGGCGCTGACGGTTCCGCCCACATAGGCCAAATGGGTCAAAAACAAGGCAATACCGACCAACGAATCCCGGCCGTAGTGCAATTCGGGGTAGATGATGCCTCCATTGCCCTCTCCCCCAATTACGGCACCGAGCTCTTTCATGGCTTCCACCACATTGACTTCTCCGACGGCGGACGCGCGGTACGCACAACCGTGGCCCAAGGCCACGTCGCGAAGGGCCCGGGAAGAACTCAAATTGCTTACAGCGGGACCCGGAGTGCGGTCCAGTACATAGTCGGCAACCGCTACCAAGGTGTATTCCTCGCCAAACATCTCTCCGGTCTCGTCAATCAAGGCCAGGCGGTCCACGTCGGGATCCACGACCACGCCCAGGTGGGCTCCAACGGAAGGCACCAGCGAACAAATGGCTGCGAGGTGCTCTTTTAAAGGTTCGGGGTTGTGGGGAAACATTCCATTGGGCTCGCAGTAGAGTTCTTCTACCTCGCAACCAAGAGCGTCCAACAAAAGGGGCACGGCAATTCCGCCCGTAGAATTAACGGCATCCACGGCCACCTTAAACTTGCAGGCCCGGATAGCGGGGACGTCCACCAGCGGCAAAGCGAGAACCGCTTCCACGTGGCGTTCCATGGCGTCGTGTACAAAGGTTTTGCTGCCCAATTCGTGCACGCCTACAAAGGAGTAGTTTCGCTGTTCCACCCGTTCCAGCAATTCTTGGCCGTCGGCGGCGGAAATAAACTCCCCGCGGTGGTTCAACAACTTAAGGGCATTCCACTCCACCGGGTTGTGGCTGGCCGTGAGAATAATTCCCCCCTGTGCGTTTTGGGCCACTACCTCCATTTCCACGGTGGGGGTGGTAGACAAATCCACGTCGACCACGTCAATGCCCAAAGCAATGAGGGTATTTTCCACCAATCCCTGCACAAAAGGACCCGACGGACGCGCGTCGCGGCCGATTACCACCTTGCACCGGCCGGTTGCAGCGTAGGTCTCTTTCAACCAACTGCCGTACGCGGCTGCAAACGCAACAGCATCCACAGGCGTGAGGGCGTTGTCTGGCTGGCCGCCAATGGTGCCTCGAATTCCCGAAATGGATTTGATTAACGGCATGGGTGGAATGGTTTTTGGTAGGTTGAATGCAAAATTACGGGTTGGAATCGGGTTGTTCACAAGGTTGTGGAAAACGTTTTGCCGAAATGCCCGACCTTTGATCCAAATTGCTTGTAGATTTAGGACCATGCACGACGCGGAAGAACAAGCCCTTATTGAACGCTTTGAGCACATGCTGCTTGAAAACGCAATGGGCTTTTTTGACGTCGACGAATTCGATCAAATTGCCACGTACTACCTCGAAACGGGCGATTTTAGCAAGGCCTTGCAGGCCATTGAATACGGCGCCCACCAGCATCCTTATTCGCCTTCTTTTGTGGTCAAACGCGCGCAGTACGCGGTTGCTACCGAACGACTGGAAGAGGCCGAAGAGCTCTTGGCCCATGCCGAATCTTTGGACCCCAACAACGCCGACGTGCATGCAACCCGGGGGCTCCTCTATTCCAAACAAGGACGACCGGAAGAAGCCATTCGCTCCCTCAAAAGAGCCATTAAAACCGCGGAAGACCCGGTCGGAATTTGGATCCAACTGGGCAACCTGTACCAAAGCTTGGGGCGGTACGAAGAGGCCATCAAGTACTTCAAACAGGTTTTGGAGGAAGAACCCACGGACGAAAACATTCTGTACAACGTAGCGATTTGCTACGACTCCATGGACCAAGGCCAAAAAGCCGTCGAGTGGTTCAACGTTTTTCTTCAGAAGCACCCGTTCAGCGAAACGGCCTGGTACCACTTGGGAATTACCCATTCCCGGTTGCGCAATCCCGAAGCGGCTCTGCAGTCGTTGGATTACGCCTTGCTGATTGACGATGCTTTTACCGCGGCATACTACGAAAAAGCGCGCATCTTGGAGCGTTCTGAACGGTTCCAAGAAGCGGCCGACGTCTACCAACTGTCCTTAGAAGGCGACGAAGAAAGCGGGTACGCCCATTTTCGTTTGGGCAACTGTTTGCGGATGTTGGAAAACATGGACCAAGCCAATGTCCATTTCCGCAAAGCCCTAGAGCTGGATGCAGAATTGGAC
>JBIIBX010000152.1:0-3701 GCA_044239185.1 Schleiferiaceae bacterium
GTCGTGTCTTCCTACCCGAACACCGCAGAATCCTCCCAGGCGCAGAACTACTTAACCGCTCTGGGGGAATCTCCCCAGTAGCCTCACAATTACGCATTTAATTCGTTTGAACATGGCATTGATGAACTCCAAACCCGCATCGGACAATCCGCAAATCAGCAACCGGATTTTGGCAGGAACCGACGTTGTGGGAGACATCCAATCCACCGGAGACGTTCGCGTGGACGGTCGGATCAAAGGGAACCTGAAATTGGCCGGGAAATTGGTCATTGGCGAGAAAGGCTTGGTCGAAGGCGAAGTGCATTGCGCAGAGGCCACCGTTGGCGGCACCTTCAAGGGCAAGCTCCACATCAAGGGTTTGTTGACCCTCCAGGCCACCTCCAAAGTGCAGGCCGACGTCGTCACGGGGAAACTCGCTGTTGAACCGGGAGCAGAATTCGCCGGACAGTGCGCCATGACCTCGGTAGTGCGCGCCCTTTCCGATACCGATGCCCCAGTAGCCCCCTCAGTTTCTGCCTCAGAAAAACGCGCCGTTTGAATCCGTTTATGCGGTTCATGGGAGCCGCGTTTCAAATGGCTGCAGTCATTGGCCTGTTTGCTTGGGCCGGGGTTTGGGCAGACGAAAACTGGAATTGGGCCCCTTGGGGCACCGTTGGCCTCACCCTTCTCGGGGTTTTGCTGGCCATGCTTTGGATGATCAAACAAATTCAATCGACCCGATGAAGTACCTCTACGCTTTGTATCCGCTCACAGCTGTCCTCCATTTTTTGGTTTCTACCGGCTTGGGCAAAACGTATTTTTGGTTGGGCGACGTGTACCTCCTCGTCATGGGCATGGGGCTGGTGTGGATTACCGACCGCTTTTGGCATACCGAACCCGATAAGGCTGGAATGGTCTATATGTCGCTGTCTTTGGTTCGCATGTTGCTGGGCCTGGGAGTGGTTGTACTTCCCTTGGCCATGAAGCAGCCAGCGGGTTACCGCACCGATGCCCTGGTGTTTGTTGGGCTCTTTGTCGCCCAGATCGCCGCGGAAACGGGGATGTTGGTACGACTTCTGAAAAGCAGGTAGGAAATCTCCCATTTTGTGCGTAATTTTGCCGCGCATTTAGAACGGCGCATGATCAAGATCAAAACCCTTGGATTTATTGCTTTAACCTTCCTCGCTACGGCAGGGAGTGCTTGGGCGTCGGCACACGCTGAGGCAGATCATGCCACGGCACCCGCTGCTTCGGAGTCGAAATTCGACCCCACGGAAATGATCATGCACCACATCAAGGATGCCCACAGCTGGCATCTCTTCGATTGGAACGGTCACGCGGTAAGCATTGATTTGCCGGTTATTCTTTGGACCGACCACGGTTTGATTTCATTCTCCAGTGCGGAGTTTCACCACGATGTGGATGGAAAGGTAGTCGTTGAGAGAAACGGGATGGCCTTTGTGAATCACCACGAAAAGATCCATTTTGCAGGCGACGAGCACCACGGTACGTTGATCGACCTGTCCATCACCAAGAACGTAGTTTCTCTTTTGGTGGTTGCTGTTCTCTTGCTCTTGATCTTTGTTTCTGCAGCTCGCCACTACCGCAAGGTGGGGTCCAACAAGGCGCCCTCAGGTTTGGCCGGTTTTGTGGAGCCCTTGGTCTTGTTTGTGCGCGACGAAATTGCCCGGGTGTACATTCCCTCGAAGCACGTAGACCGGTTCACCCCGTATTTGCTCACCTTGTTTTTCTTTATTTGGGTGAATAACTTGCTGGGCTTGGTTCCCTTCTTTCCCGGTGGTGCCAACGTAACAGGAAACATTGCCGTCACCTTGGTGTTGGCTGTATTGACCTTTATCTTGACCAACGTGAACGGCACCAAGGATTACTGGGCGCACATTTTTTGGATGCCCGGCGTTCCGGTTGCCTTGCGTCCCTTGTTGGCCGTTGTTGAATTCATCGGTCTTTTCACCAAGCCTTTCTCGTTGATGATTCGATTGTTTGCCAACATCTCGGCAGGCCACATCATTGTGTTGAGTTTGGTTTCTTTGGTCTTCATTTTGGAAACGGTGTGGGTGTCTCCTGCGTCAATCCTTTTGTCTTTGTTTATCTCTTCGTTGGAATTGTTGGTGGCGGCCCTCCAGGCCTTTGTGTTCACCACGCTGTCTGCCCTGTACATTGGCACAGCGTTGGAAGACCACAGCCACGGCCACGATTCCAGCCACGAGGCTGCACATTAACGTTTTTCTTTCACTTGTTTCATTCTAAAAATCACAATCATGACTGGTAGTATCGCTGCAATTGGAGCTGGACTCGCTGTATTGGGTGTTGGTCTTGGCATTGGCCGCATTGGTGGCTCTGCTATGGATGGCATCGCTCGCCAACCAGAAGCTTCTGGCAAGATTCAAACCGCCATGCTGATTTCCGCCGCCTTTATCGAAGGTGCTGGTTTGTTCGGCATCGTCGTTTCGTTCTTGAAGTAATTCGAGACCTCGTATAGCCCTGCCTGCGGCCCGCAAGGGCCGCAGGCTTGTGGCTATGAATCTATTCCAACCCGTTCAAATTTTCGAACATGGATTTAGTTACCCCCGGCCTGGGTCTCATTTTTTGGACCACGCTGACCTTTTTGATTTTGGTAGTGCTGTTGCGCTCTTTGGCATGGAAGCCCATTTTGGGCGCCGTGAAAGAGCGGGAAGCCTCCATCGACAATGCCCTGAAGGCGGCCCATGCGGCACGTGCCGAAATGGCGGCATTGCACTCCAGCAACGAGCAACTTTTGAAAGAAGCCCGCGAAGAGCGTGAGCGCATTTTGAAAGAGGCCCGTGAAATCCGCGAAAAGACGGTTTCAGACGCCAAGGCCACCGCTTCTGCGGAAGCCTCACGCGTTTTGGAAATCGCCCGGGAGCAGATTCACATGGAAAAAATGGCAGCCATGACGGAAGTCAAAAACCAAGTGGCGCAGCTGGCCGTGGAAATGTCCGAGCGCATCTTGCGCGCTGAGCTGGGAGACGCTAAGGCCCACAAGGCCATGGTCGACCGCGCACTGGAAGACGTTAAACTGAATTAATTCACGGACCATGAGCACGTTGCGCGCATCCAATCGGTATGCAAAGGCCCTGCTGGACTTGGCCAAAGAAAAAGGCGTCTTGGAAGCCGTCATGGCCGATGTGACGTTCTTGTTGTCTGTGGAGAAAGAAAGTTCCGAGTTCCGCGTTCTTTTGAAGAGCCCGGTGATCAAGCCGCTTCAGAAGATCGAAGCATTTCGCGCTGCTTTTGCGCAGCAAGTCAGCCCTTTGACCGTTTTGTTTGTCAACCAGGTTATCAAGCACGGGCGAGAAGCCCATTTGGTGCATATTTTAGAAAAGTATACCGACCGTTATTTGGTCGAGAAGAATACCGTTCGTGCCTACGTAACGAGCGCATCCCCCCTTACCGACGAACAACGCGCTACGTTGTTGGCGAAAGTCAAGGCCGGCGGCACCTCGGAAGTGGTATTGATTGAAAAAATTCAGCCGGAATTGATCGGCGGCGTTGTGGTACGGGTGGGTGACCGCCAGGTAGATACCACCGTAGCGCGCTCCTTGCGTGGACTTAAGCGCCAGTTTGAGAACAACTTGTACATCGCAGACCTCTAAATCGAACCCCATGGCAGACGTAAAACCTGCAGAGATTTCGGCGATTCTTCGCCAACAATTGTCCGGATTTGCCTCCGAGTCCCAGCT
>JBIIBX010000153.1:0-3694 GCA_044239185.1 Schleiferiaceae bacterium
CAACAGGAACTGAACTCCCAACTCGGAACGGTGCCTTTGAATTTGGAATTGCCCGTGTACGGAGTTTCCGGTGGCAAAGAAGACTACACCGACGTGAATACGGCCCAGTTGAAGGCCTTGGAGGGCTACCGCTTGCTGAAAGCGGACCCCGCGCGTGCCAAATCCAATCTGGCCGAAGCCGGTGCAGCGTGGGAAGCAGCGCTGAAAGAGTTTGACCCTTTGAACAAAAAGGCCCGCATCCAACCGAACATGGTGGCCGACATGGCCTTCAACGCCGCCTATGCCTTGGGCTACGCCCAGGAGTGGGACCGCGCACAAGCCGTGCTCAACCGGGCGGCCGGATGGGACCTGTCCAAGAAGGAACGCGAAGATTTGAAAGAGGCCGGTGCCTTTGTGGCCGACTGGAAGGCCCGCATGGCCCGCTAAGCCATCGACCAATCCTACGTACCTTTGCGCAAACGCCCTCCCATGAACAACTCCTACGCCTCCACCCTCACCCTGCGCATGCACCGCGAGGGGAAAACGACCCTGCTTGTGGCTACGGCCCTGCTGTTGGGCGCGATCTACGGCACCGACGCTCTGGGGTGGCCCAGCCCTGTCCGGATAGGCGTTGGGGCGGTGTCCTTGGGCCTGTATTTGGCGGTGGTCCAGTTCTTTCGAAACCCGGTGCGCACCACGGTGGCGCAGCCCAACGAAATCATAGCCCCGTGCGACGGCGAAGTCGTCGTGATCCAAGAAACCGTGGAGGGCGAGTACTTCCAAGACAAGCGCATTCAGGTGTCCATTTTTATGTCTCCCTTGAATGTGCACGTGAACCGCTACCCCAACAGCGGCACCGTGCAGTACGCCAAGTACCACCCCGGCAAGTTCCTGGTGGCGTGGCACCCCAAGTCCAGCACGTTGAACGAGCGCACCACGGTGGTGGTAGACGGTCCCGCCACGGGCCCTGTCCTCTACCGCCAGATTGCGGGCGCCGTAGCCCGTAGGATCAAGATGTATGCGTCCGTTGGGCAGCAGGTGAAAACCGGGCAGGAAAGCGGCTTTATCCAATTTGGCTCCCGGGTGGACCTGTTCTTGCCCTTGAACGCGGAAATTTGCGTGAAAATTGGGGACAAACCGGCAGGCGGCGTGGATTGCATTGCCCGCATTCCGGCCTAATTCCCCCGCATTCCGGTCAACGACCGGCAAAAGACGCCTCCAATCGGTGCGGCCACGGCCCGCCGGTTGGAGGCGTTTTCCTTATTAAAAACCGATGGGAGTTCAGCGCGGCTGAAAGCCGCGCTCCTGGGCCCAGCCAAAGGCCAGGTCCACCGCCTCGTCAAACGTGAGGTCGGAATTGTCCAGCACCCGGGCGTCCTGGGCTTGGAGCAAGGGAGAATCCAGGCGGGCCTGGTCCTCGGCGTCCCGCTGCATCAGGTTGGCCGCCACTTCGTCCAGCGTCAGGCCGTCGGCGGCTCCCTTGGCTTGCATTTCCGCATAGCGTCGGGCCGCGCGAACTTCCGGGCGTGCCGTCATGAAAATCTTCAAACGCGCATCCGGGAACACCACCGTGCCGATGTCCCGACCGTCCATGACCACGCCGGGAGAATCGACTCCCAGGCGCTGCTGCTGGGCCACCAGGGCCCGTCGAACCTCGGGGATGGCGCTCACCTTGCTCACCACCTGGCTGATGGCGTGGCTGCGGATTTCTGCCTCGACGTCTTCGCCGTTCAAAAGGGTGTGCTGTTGGCCGTCCGGAACCAAGCGCCAACGAATGTCCAAGGTGCCCACTTCGTTTTTCAGGGTGTCGCCCAGGGGGCTGCCGTCGGGGTGAATCCAGCTGTTTCGGAGGGCATGCAGGGCCACGGCCCGGTACATGGCTCCGGTGTCCACGTACAGGAATCCCAGGCGGGTGGCCAGTATTTTGGCCACGCTGCTCTTTCCGGTGGACGAAAATCCGTCGATGGCAATGGCGTTCATGTCAAAAGGTGCGGACAAGTCCGAATTGGTGCAACCGGCCCGCTACGTGCAGGGAGGTGTTGGCGTATTGGTACTGCATGCGACCGGCGCGCAGCCCCACGCCCAGGGAAAATCCCGCGTTGGAGGTGCGCGTGGGCAACCGCATTTCGATTTGGCGCCGGAAGTCGTAGGACATTTGGATCCGCAGGCGGCTTCCCGGGGTGAATTCGGCGCCCAGGAGCACATGGCGGAGGGCCAGGTTCACCAAACTGGGGGGATTGTAGGTGCGCACGCCGGTCAGCGGGTCCCGGTCGTAGGCGTTGGGGTCGTCGTAGCTCAGGTTGGGGGTTTCCAGGTGGGTCAGGGCCACGGACCACCGCATGGGCATGTATTTGAGGCGGTTGGAGAGTCCGAGCTGCACGTCCACGGGGGTAGCCGGCAAGGCCACGCCGAAGGCTTCCACGGTGCCTCCCAGGTTTTTCGCCACCAGTCCGGCGGCCCAGCGCCCTTGGGCCCAAGTGTGCACCAGCCCCACGTCGGTAAACAGCGCGGTGGCGGTGTATTGGCCGTAAGCCAGCATCGAATAGTGGAGGGTGGCGCCCGCGGCCCAGCGTCGGTTCAGGCGGTACGCCACGGTCACGCGGGGGTCGGTTTCTTGGGCTTTGAAGGATCCCAGCACCTGCCCGGACGCATCCGTCAGCGGCAAGGAAGCCGTGGCCAATTGCCGGACGCCCACGGCCCACAAAAACCGGGAAGGGGTCCGAAACCCCACCGTGAGTTCGGCTTGCTGCAGTCCGCCGGGCCACTGGGCCCCGCTCAGCGCCACCTGGCTGCGGGCGGCGGAATCCGGCCCGGAAAAGGCGGTAGCCAACAAGGCCGGGTTGAGGGTGGAAAATCCCACGTCCCCCTCCGGGTGCGCAATAGGAGCCGACGACAAGGCCGCCAACCGCGCGTGGGAGGTGCTGCTCACTTGGGCAAAAGAGGCCGGGGTCCAGACGCCCACGCACAGCGCGGCGGCCATCCACCCGAACCCCCGTGGGGTAGCCGGAAATTTCACGGGTTAAAGGTACGTTTTACGCCTCGGACAACCCTTTGGGTGCTTTCACTTTTTCCGCGAGCACCGCAAATTCGAGGACCTCGGCCATGGTGCGTACATAACGCACCTCCATGCCCTTCAAGTATGCCGCGGGGATGTCGTTCACGTCTTTTTCGTTGTCTGCGCAGAGCAAAACCGTCTTGATGCCCGAGCGCTTGGCCGCCAAAAGCTTCTCGCGGATGCCGCCCACAGGCAGCACGGTGCCCCGCAAGGTGATCTCGCCGCTCAACGCCAGTTTGGAGCGCACCTTGCGCTGGGTGAAGAGGCTCATCAAGGCCGTGAGCATGGCAATGCCGGCCGAAGGACCGTCCTTGGGCGTCGCGCCCTCCGGCACGTGCACGTGCACGTCGTTTTTGGTGAACCACACCGGGTTGAGGCCCAGGGCTTCCGCGTTGGACTTCAGGTAGGTAAGGGCGATGGTGGCCGACTCCTTCATGACGTTGCCCAGGTTCCCGGTGAGCGACAACTTGCCGCTGCCCGGAGACACGGTGCTTTCCAGGAACAAAATGTCCCCCCCTACCGGCGTCCAGGCCAAGCCCGTGGCCACGCCGGCCACGTCGTTGCCGATGGCCCGGTCCCGGTCAAACCGCGCCGTGCCCAGCAGGGCCTTTACTTCCTCCGTGCTGGGTTGTTCGGGGAATGCTTCGTCCAGCGCACGCG
>JBIIBX010000154.1:0-3646 GCA_044239185.1 Schleiferiaceae bacterium
ACCGAGGACGACTTGGCCTACCGCCGGGACGTTCCCCAATTCGGCAACCACTTGCTGGTCGAATTGCCCAACGGGCATTGGGGAGACACCCTGGTGCGTCAGTTTTTCTTCGACACCTACAATTTCTATCTGCTGGAGCACCTGTCTCACAGCCCGGTAACCGCCCTCTCTGAATTGGCCCAAAAAGCCTACAAAGAAGTCAGCTACCACGCCCAATTCAGCGCCGAATGGGTCATCCGACTGGGCGACGGCACCGACGAATCCCGCGCCAAAGTTGTTGAAAGCATCGCCCGTCTGTGGCCCTACACCGGGGAACTTTTTGAAGACACAGACCTGGACCGCCGCTTGGCCGAAGCCGGGGCCGTACCGCTTCCCTCTTCGCTTCGCGCTTCGTGGTTGCAAAAAGTCGAAGAAGTGTTGGCCCTGGCCACGTTGGACCTGCCCGACCCCGCAGCGTACATGCAAAAAGGAGGCCTCCACGGCCGCCACACCGAACACCTGGGCTTCCTCTTGGCAGAAATGCAGTTTCTCCCCCGCGCCTACCCCGACGCCAAATGGTAACTGCCGCAGCCGACAAAGACATCTTGGAGGTCTTGGCGTCGGTTCTGGACCCCGAAGTTCCCGCTGTGAGCATTGTGGACCTCGGCATGGTCCGCTACGCCGAACAATCCCCCGATGGCACGGTACGCGTGGGACTATCTCCCACCTACACCGGATGCCCGGCCACCGACGTCATTGTGCGATTGACCGAAGAAGCCCTGCACGCCGCTGGATTTGCCTCCACGCACGTCGAAACAGTTTTGTCACCGCCGTGGACCACGGACTGGATTACGCCCGAAGGACGCCACAAATTGGAAGCGTACGGCATTGCCCCCCCCGTGGGATCCTCGGCAGACAAAAAATCGCTCTTCGCCCCCAGCCCGGTGGTGCGCTGCCCCCGTTGCAAAAGTTTGCACACCACGCGGGTATCCAATTTTGGCTCCACGGCCTGCAAGGCGCTGTACCAATGCGACGACTGCCAAGAGCCGTTTGACTACTTCAAATGTTTGTAAGCGTCGACTTGCTTACGAAGCACAAAACGCTCATCGCATTCGAATGAAAAAAAAAGGCGGCCTCTTGCGAGGCCGCCTTTTTTTCGAATTGGCTTTGTTGGTTTGGTGCCAGGCCGGTTACTGAAGTAACAAAGGTGGGGTTTCTAGAGGATTCCTTTCCCATAATTTGGGAAACTATGGGAAATTCCCGTATTTTCACCTAATGCGCACGTTTCTTTTTCTCCTCGGTATTTTGGGGGCTATAGCTGTACAAAGTGTTCACGCACAAACACTTGTAACTCCAGAAAATTCAAAAACCGGAACAATGGCCGTCGTAAAAGAAGGCGGCAAGTACTTTGGGCTGCACTTGTCTACACGCACGGTCTACAAATGGGAAAACAACCGTTGGATGCCTTTTGGTGGGTTGGATGTTCGCATTCCCGACCGGCGTTTGCCCTACCTCGGCCACGCAGTTGCCCACAAAAGAGACCGGGGCGGGTACTACATCGGTGTTTCGGGCTTTGGACACCTCTGGGCCTACCACCAAGGGCAACTTCAGCGCTTGGATACCACGTTTTTCGCAGGCTCCAACTTTGGGGCAGACCGATTTGTTTACCACGACACCCTGTTCTCCCATGGGGGGTATGGCTTTTGGATCAACCACGGCGTGCTGAGTTATTTTGAACCCCGCTTCAAGGAATGGGAACGTTCGTCCCTTTCCGGCTACACAGGTCCGGTACAACCTTATCCCATTTCTGGATTTTCGGGCAAGGACAAGCGGTGGGTGTGGTCCGTATCTGCCTTTCCAGACGTCGGGGTTCACGAACTGTTTGTCCCCAATGGGCTGGTGTACGAATTGGACTTGCGGGCTAAGTCCATGGAGCCCGCAGGACATGTACGGCCCGCAGTTTGGCGCCTGCTCGGTGAGCCCATTGCCGCATGGGACAGCGTCGTGCTTGTTGCTGGAAAGAAGGGTGCACTCCTGGTGGACATGGCCAAGAACGAAGTGCGCCGGGTACCGCAAAAGGTATTCTCCGGTGCGAGCCTTACTCCCATGGACGACTGGGGAGCCGGGTGCGTGGCTTTGGACGACACCCTCGAAATCTTCACCCTCAAGGACCGGGTGCGGTCCCGCATAATGGCTCATGACCGCTGGGCCCTTCGGGATTTGTGGAACCAGTCGGAACCGCTGGGGGCTTTTATTGAGCCCATTTGGCTGAATGGGTTGAAGCGCAATTTTTGGTTGCCTTTGCTAACCGCTATCGTTGCCGCAGGGGCTTGGTGGATGGGGAAGCAAAAGAAAGACCCCATTCAAGGCGCCGAACCTTTTGTGCATGCGTTGGACTTGTACGAACGCCGCCTCCTTGTGCCGCTGTTGCTCGCAGATCAAGCCAAGAAATGGACCAGCTACGAATTGGACGCGGCACTTCAGATTCAAGACAAAACCTGGGAAAACCAACGAAAAATCCGCAAAACAACCCTAAACGATCTCAACGACAAAGCGTTGCAATTTTTGGATGTATCCCCCTTGATTTCCGAAGAAAGAGACCTCGAAGACCGAAGAGAAAAGCGGTACTTTGTATCGGATAACGCCGTCGCTTGGAAAAAAGAACTGATCGATCTCTTACACACCCAACATTCCCCCGCATGAACATCCCCATTCACGTAGAACTCCGCAACGGAGTGGCCTTGGTCACCTTGAACCGGCCCGACAAATTCAACAGCTTCAACCGGGAACAGGCTTTGGCGCTGCAGAAGGCGCTCCAAGACGCCGACAACAATCCCGATGTGCGGTGCGTGTTGCTCACCGGTGCCGGAAAAGCCTTTTGCGCCGGCCAAGACCTGGGCGAAGCCATTGATCCCAACGGCCCCGGCATGCGCACGATCCTCACCGAGCACTACAACCCCTTGGTCCTCCAAATCCGGAATTTAAAGAAGCCCGTTGTTGCTGCCGTGAATGGCGTAGCCGCCGGAGCGGGCGCCAGCCTGGCTTTGGTGTGCGACGTAATTGTAGCATCGGAAAACGCCTCCTTTGTACAAGCCTTTACCAGCATTGGACTCATTCCCGACTCGGGCGCTACCCTCGCTCTGCCCAACCTCATTGGGTTCGGCCGGGCCAGTGCAACCATGCTCCTGGGGGACCGAATGACGGCCCAGGAGGCCCAGCAAGCCGGACTGGTGTACAAAGTGTATCCCGCTGCCACTTTTGCCGACGACGCCTTGGCCTTGGCCGAGACCTTAGCGAAGCGCCCCACGCGGGCCTTGGCCTTGGTGAAAGAGGCCCTCAACGCCTCCGTTTTTGGAAATTTGGAAGCGCAATTAACCACCGAACTGCACCTGCAATTGGCTGCCTCTGAAACCGACGATTTCCGGGAAGGTGTTGCGGCTTTTTTGGAAAAAAGAACGCCCGAATTCCAGGGAAAATAAATCCACACCATGAAAATCTTAGTCATAGGCGCCGGCGCCATGGGGTCGGGCATTGCCCAAGTTTTGTCCCAAGCCGGAGAACACGTTGCGGTGTACGACACCAAACCGGAAATGCTGGAGAAAGCCGAAGGTCGGTTGGCCCAAACGCTGGAAACCTTGGTTGCTAAAGGCAAGTTCACCGCCGACGA
>JBIIBX010000021.1:0-14090 GCA_044239185.1 Schleiferiaceae bacterium
AGCCCAATGTGGGTGCACATTTCCTCCACATTTTCCATGCGGTGGGTAGAGAACAAAAGGGTGGTTCCGTTGCGGTGCAACTCCAGCATTTCCTCGCGAATTTGCTGGGCGGCGACGGGGTCGAAGCCGGAAAAAGGCTCGTCAAAAATCAATACGTCCGGCTGGTGCAATACGGTCGTTACAAACTGGACTTTTTGGGCCATGCCTTTGGACAATTCTTCGATTTTCTTGTCCCACCAGGCCTCCATGCCCAATTTTTCAAACCAGTGCACCAACCGCTTTTTGGCCTCGGCCTCCGAAAGTCCTTTGAGGCGGGCCAGGTAGAGTGCTTGCTCCCCAACGGCCATTTTTTTGTACAGCCCGCGTTCTTCGGGCAAGTAACCAATCCTGGCAATGTCCTCGCGGCGCAGGGGCCGCCCGTCCAGCAGAACCTGGCCTTGGTCGGGGTCTATAATTTGGTTGAGGATGCGTAAAAAAGTGGTCTTTCCGGCGCCGTTGGGTCCCAAAAGTCCGTACAGACTTCCTTTGGGGATGTGCAAACTGACGTCGTTCAGGGCCGTGTGTTCGGCGTATTTTTTGGTGATGTGTTCGGCGCGTATCATGGGACTAAGTGCGGTTCAGGCGTGGGCAACAAAAGGTGAAGCATTTCCAACGCGGCTTCCAAATGGGGCACGGGTTCGCTCAACAAGGTAAGGCGTTCGTTTTTTTGTTTCATCCGGAAACGGAGCGGATGGGTTTGGAGGGCGTTGAGCACGGCGTGGAAGGCAGGCGATTGGTAGTAGTCGGACTGGGCATCTGCCGGAAAATAGCCTACGGCTTTCCCTTGTTTGATGACCAGCTTTTCCAGTCCAATTTTTGTGCCAAGCCATTTCACGCGTACCGCCTGAAGCAAGCGAACGGCAGCCGGGGGAAGGGGGCCAAAACGGTCCACCAGCCCCGCTTGGAATTGGGCCAACTCCTCGGGGGTGGAAAGGGCGTCCAGCGCCTGGTACAGTTTGAGGCGCTCCTCTACAAAATTGACGTACGAATCCGGCAGCAAAACCTCCAAGTCCGTGTCGATGAGGCAGTCCGCTTCTTGGGGGTTCCAGCCGCCGCGGACATCGGTGAAGAGGTCTTTGAAGTCGGTTTTTTTCAGCTCCGCCACCGCTTCGGCCAAGATTTTTTGGTAGGTATCAAAGCCCAAGTCGTTGATGAATCCGCTTTGGTCGGCCCCCAGCAGGTCGCCTGAACCGCGGATTTCCAAATCCCGGAGGGCAATTTTGAATCCGCTACCGAGGTCGGAGAATTGCTCCAGCGCTTGGAGGCGTTTGCGGGATTCGTCGGGCAGGGAACTCAGGGGCGGCGCCAAGAGGTAGCAGAAGGCCTTGCGGTTGCTGCGTCCTACGCGGCCGCGCATTTGGTGGAGGTCGCTCAGGCCAAAGCGGTGGGCCTGGTTGATTACAATGGTGTTCGCGTTGGGCACGTCCAGCCCGCTTTCAATGAGGGTGGTGCTCACCAACACGTCGAATTCGGCCTCCATGAAAGACAGCATCAGGGTTTCCAGCTTGTGGCCTTCCAGTTGGCCGTGGGCAATGCCCACCTTGGCATCGGGCACCAGACGCTGGATCATTCCGGCCACTTCTTGGATGTTCTCGATGCGGTTGTGGATGAAGAAAACCTGGCCACCGCGAGACATTTCGTACTGAATGGCGTCGCGTACGACGTCTTCGGAAAATCCCATCACGTGGGTTTCGATGGGCTGTCGGTTGGGCGGGGGCGTGGTCATGACGCTCAGGTCCCGGGCAGAGAGCAACGAAAATTGCAGGGTGCGGGGAATGGGGGTGGCGGTGAGCGTAAGCGTATCCAAATGCACCCGCAGGGTTTTGAGCTTGTCTTTGACGTTGACGCCGAATTTCTGTTCTTCGTCGATAATCAATAGTCCCAAGTCCTTGAAATGGACGTCTTTCCCGACCAATTTGTGGGTGCCAATGAGGATGTCGATTTTTCCGTCCGCCAGGTCTTGGAGGATGGCTTTGGTTTCCTTGGCGCTCCGGGTGCGGTTCAGGTAGTCAACGCGAACCGGAAAGTTGGACAAACGTTTGCGGAAGGTTTTGTTGTGCTGGAAGGCCAGAAGGGTAGTGGGAACCAAAATAGCCACCTGCTTTCCATCGGTAGCTGCTTTGAAGGCTGCCCGGATGGCGATTTCGGTTTTGCCAAAACCCACGTCGCCGCAGACCAGGCGGTCCATGGGCCGAACGCGTTCCATGTCTGCCTTGACTTCTGCGGAGGCTTTGACTTGGTCCGGAGTGTCTTCGTAGGCGAAACTGGCCTCCAATTCGTGCTGCAGGTAGGAATCCGGGGCAAAGGCATGGCCTTTGGCCTCCTTGCGCCGGGCATAGAGCTGGATGAGGTCGTAAGCCATTTCCTTGACCCGCTTTTTGGCTTTGGCTTTGAGGGCCTGCCAGTGGCCGGATCCCAGTTTGTGCAAGGCCGGTGCGGTGCCGTCTTTGGCGTTGAACTTGGCAATTTTGTGCAGGCTGTGGATGCTGACGTACAAGACGTCGTTGTCCCGGTAAATCAGCTTGATGGCCTCTTGAACCGCGCCGCCGACGTCGATTTTTTGCAGGCCGCCGAATTTTCCGACCCCGTGGTCCAGGTGGGTCACAAAGTCTCCCATTTGCAGGCTTTGGAGCTCTTGCAGGGTGATGGCGTGGGCCTTGTCGAATCCGTTTTTCAGGCGGAACCGCTGGTAGCGCTCAAAAATTTCGTGGTCGGTGTACACAATGTGCCCGCCCACGAGGTCTTCCCAGCCGGAATGGAGGGCGCCCAAAACGGGGTCAAACTCCACCAAGCGGCCCATGTCTTGAAAAAGGGTGCGCAGCCGGTCAATTTGGGACTGGGCATGGGCCATGAGCACCACCTTGCGGCCCAGCCGGCGGTGGTTTTCCAGCGTGTCTGCCAGCAAATTGAAATTTTTCCCAAACGACGGGGAGGGAAGGGTTTCCATTCGGACTGTGTGGGCATTTCCTTCGCCGTCCACGGCCCACGAACGGCTTTCCAGGGCCTTTTCCCATTGGGCTCCGGATACAAACAGTTTGTGCGGTTCGCTCCGCTGGATGGGGCCCGTCAGATCGGCAAAAGCCTCTTCCGCCTTGGCGTAGAACCGGTCCAGTTTGCCGCTCACAACTTCGTCGGATTCGATCCACCAACGGGTTGCATCCGGAACAAAGTCCCAAAAGGCCTCGCGGGTTTCCAACACGGACTTGTTCTCGATGTTGGGCACTACGTCCATGCGGTCGGTTTCTCCCTCGCTCCACTGGGTCTCTACGTCGAAAATCCGAATGGATTCGACCTGGTCACCGAGAAATTCGATGCGGTAGGGCCGGTCCAGGGCGTAGGAAAAGACGTCCACAATTCCTCCCCGAACGGCAAATTGACCGGGTTCGGTCACAAAGTCCGTGCGCTCAAAATGGAGTTCAAAGAGGGTTTCGTTGAGGAAGTCCAGGCCGAGGGCGTCGCCAACCGCAATGGAAAAGGTTTGTCCTTGCAAGGTTTTGTGGGAAACAACCTGCTCAAACAAAGCCTCGGGGTAGGTCACCACCACCAATCCTTGGGCAGAACGTCCCAGTCGGTTCAAGACCTCAGCCCGCAAGACCACGTTGGCGTTGGCGGTCTCTTCAAATGCGTAAGGACGGCGGTAGCTGTCGGGGTAGAAAACGGCCCGGCCCGCCGGCAGCAGTTTTTCCACGTCGTTGAAAAAATAGGCCGCGTCCTCTTTGTCCAGCCGAACCACCACCAGAGGGGCGTCGGACTGTTCCGATGCACAGGCGGCAGCGACGGATTTTAAGGACCCCGCGGCTCCGTGCAATCCAACGCTCTCCCCAGGTTTCAGCGCAGACCACGTCCGCAGCCATTCGGCGATGCGGGGGTCGTTTCGGTAGTGTTTGAGGAGGTCAGACGGGGTCATGGCAGGGGTTCAGGCCGCGAATTTACGGCACGGGATGCCCCGCCATAAACCGTTCGGCGTCTTCCACCATGGAGGTGCTTCCAATGAAGAAGGGCACGCGTTGGTGCAGGGCTTGGGGCTGCAGGTCCAAAATCCGCTGAAAACCGTCCGTGGCCTTGCCTCCGGCTTGTTCAATAATAAAGGCCAGCGGGTTGCATTCGTACAACAACCGCAACTTTCCCTGCGGGCTTTTGGTTCCAGTGGGGTAGATGTAGATACCGCCTTTGATCAGGTTCCGGTGAAAATCGCTCACCAGCGAGCCAATGTAGCGGCTGGTGTAGGGGCGGTTGCTCGGAGCGTCGATGGCCTGGCAGTATTTGATGTACTGCTTGACGCCGTCGGGGAAGTGCACGTAGTTGCCCTCGTTGATGGAGTAGATATTCCCGTCTTCCGGGCAGCGCATGTCGGGGTGGGAAAGGGAGAAAACGCCAATGGAGGGGTCCAAGGTAAATCCATTGACACCGTGCCCCGTGGTGTACACCAACATGGTGGAGCTTCCGTAGGTGATGTAGCCGGCCGCCACTTGCTGGTTGCCGGGCTGCAAAAAGTCCTCCAGCCGAACCGGGGTTCCCACCGGGGTTACCCGTCGGTAAATGGAAAAAATAGTACCAATGGACACGTTGACGTCGATGTTGCTGGAACCGTCCAAGGGGTCAATCAACACGACGTATTTGGCGTTGCTGTGGATGGGGTCGTTGAAGCCGATGAAATCTTCCTCCTCCTCGCTGGCCATGCCACACACTTCCCCGCGGCTGCGGAGCGCTCGGGCAAAGGACTCGTTGGCATAGACATCCAGTTTCATTTGGCGCTCGCCCTGGACGTTGTCGCTGCCCATGTCTCCCAGTACGTCGGCCAGGCCGGCTTTGTTGATTTCGCGGTTGACCACTTTGGCGGCCAAGCGGATGGAAGAAAGGAGGGCGGAGAGTTCTCCCGTAGCAAACGGAAAGTCGCTTTGTTTGGCAACCAAGAACTCCCCCAGGGTCAGGGGTCTGGAGGTGTGCATGGATCGAATGGGGTTGGTGGGTATGCGTTTCTGAGCATCACAAAGATAGCCGATGCATTCCGTACTTTTGGACCCATGGAATTTCAGATTCGGCCTGCCAAACCCCAAGACTTCCCGGCCATTTACGGGCTGATTTTGGCCCTGGCGGACTTCGAAAAGGCGCCCAACGAAGTGGACGTAACTCCCGAAGGCCTGCAGGCAGACTGGAATGCCGGACGCTTCCAAGTGTGGGTGGCGGAGGCCGACGGCCAAATCCGCGGCATGGCTTTGGGTTTTTGGCGCTATTCCACCTGGAAAGGCCCCACCTACCATTTGGAAGATTTGATCGTGGACGCGCCCTTCCGGGGCGCGGGAATGGGGCGGGCGTTGCTGCGCACGTTGGCAGAATTTGCCCTGGCCCAAGGCGCCCACCGCCTCCACTGGGAGGTGCTGGATTGGAACCAACCTGCCGTTAAATTCTACCAGGCTTTGGGAGCTGAAATAGCGTCGCATTGGTGGCCGTGCCGGATGGATCGGCAGGCCTTGGAACACTTTGCCCATGGATAGCACTTCCTTTTCTGGCCCTTCGGCGGCCTCTTCTCCAAACCTTGAGCCGCAGACCGACTCAAAAGCCATTCCCGTGCCCGGAAGTTCTTGGCGCGTATTCAAATTTGGCGGCGCATCGGTCAAGGACGCGGCTGCCGTGCGCAATGCGGTTCACCTGGTCCGCACCCACGGCCAAGCGCCTTTGGCGGTGGTGGTCAGCGCCATGGCCAAAACAACCAACGCCTTGGAAGCTGTGGTTCAGGCCTTGGAATCGGGCCATACCGAACAAGCCTTTCAGACCCTGGCTGAAATTGCCCTGTTCCACGAAGAAGTGGTTCACGACCTGGAATTGGACGGCAGCGGACTCCTAGATGAGCTCAGGAGCCATTGGAACGAATTGCTCCAAACACCCGCCTCCTCCTATGCCGCCCGGTACGATGCCGTTGTGGGTGGCGGAGAATGGGCCAGCGCCCGTATTTTAACAGAAGCCTTGCAGGCCGCAGGGGTTGCCGCGCAGTGGCAAGATGCCCAGGCGTGCATCGTCACCTCCAACGACCACCGCCGGGCCTCGGTGGATTTTGAATCCACAGCCCAAAAGCTACGCCAATGGCCTACCAACGATGCAGTCGTTACCCAGGGATTTGTAGGAGCTACCGCCGACGGAGCCCCCACCACTTTGGGACGGGAAGGGTCGGACTATACGGCCGCTGTACTGGCTTTTTGCCTGGATGCGACCGAAGTGACCATTTGGAAAGACGTCCCCGGGGTCCTTTCGGGCGACCCGCGCTTTTTCCCGAATCCCACCCAATTGGAAGTCATACCGTACCGCGAGGCCATTGAACTGGCGTATTACGGAGCGTCCGTGATTCACCCCAAAACAATTCAACCCCTTCAGGCCAAAGGCATTTCGCTGCGGGTGCGGTCGTTTGTGGATTCCCAAGCCCCCGGTACCGTCGTCCGGGATGCAGACAAATTGATTCCGCGGGTGCCGTGCTTTATCCGCAAGGCCAACCAGGTTCTGGTTTCCGTGGCCTCCCGGGACCTGCGGTTCTTGGCGGAGAAAGACTTGGCTTCTTTGTACCGGTTGTTTTACGAACATGGGGCCGAGGTCAATGCCGTTCAGCACGGCGCCACCCAAAGTGCGTTTTCGCTCACCTTTGACCCGATGGTTTTCCCCCTCTTGCTGGATGCCTTGAAAGCGGTCTACCGCGTGTCCTACAACGCCGGACTGACCCTGTTTACGGTGCGCCACCCCGACGGGGACGCCCAAGACTGGGTGCGGGCGCAAGGGGAAATGCTCTTGGAGCAATCCACGCGCAGCACGTTTCAGGCGCTGCTGCGCACAGAAAAGGAAAGCTTGTAAGAAATTTGTTGCAGGGATATCGGGCGGTGCACACCGTGCCGAGGTCCTTCGAATCCGAGGTTACTCCCAGGTATAAATGTGGTACGTGTACCGCAACCGGAACCCGTTGATTCGGTCCGGGGTGTTGTCGTTGGAAACCGAAAACCCTTCGATTTTATCGCCGGGAACAAAGTGGGTTCCCCATTCAATGCCCAGCGTTTGGTATTCGCTCAACCGAAACTTCCAACCCAAGTCCAAACCGTAGGTCACACTGGGGTTGGTGCCGTTTGCAATGGAAGCGTTGGACGGATAGGGCACGTCGTACATGTATTCGGATTGGCTCAAAACGACGCCGGCACCGGGGCGGAGGTACGGCGTGTGAAAATGGCGCTTGTAGTATTTCCCAAACTTCCGCAAATGCAAGGTGACTTGGCCTTGCAACTGGGCGTAGGTGCTGTTCATTTCAACGCCCGTGAACCCCGACACATTGTGGTTGCGGTTGTCCGCGAACAACGTGCCGTACCGGGCTTCAAACCCGAGTCCCCAACGCGGTCCGGTGAAGTGGGTGAATCCGACGCCGAACTGCGGTCGAGCCTCTGTCAAAAGAACATTGATGCTGGGGTTGTTGGCAAAGTTTCCAATCGCATTGGATGTTCCGGCAAAGGCAGACAAATCGTAGGTGCGCAGCGAACGCTGGGCAGACAAAGGAGCTGAGAACGCGCAGAGGAACGCAATACACAGGGCAAATACGGGACGGGTCATAATGCGAATGTACGGAATCGAAAAACAAAAAGCCGCCCGTGGGCGGCTTTTTGAGGAAAATTCAAAGGTTATTCCCGGTCTTGTGCAAAGGCGAATTCGCGGGCAGATTGAATGCGGTCGTCGCGGTAAACCAAGGCATAAAAGGACTTTCCATTGGCAGCGCGAACGGACCAGGTTCCTACCTTGATGCCTTCTTCGTATTGTCCTACAGCCAAAATCTGGCCATTTTGGTCAAATTCCATGTATTTGCCGTGGAATTGGCCATTCATTTGAAACGCAGTAATGTGGGCAGCCCCGGAGGCGTGGTAGGTGGTGTAAGGGACCATAGGGGCCTGTTGAGAAAACAGAGCACTGGAACAAACCAAGAGGAGGAGGAAAAGGGTGTTTTTCATGGCGTGTTGGTTTTTGGTTGTGTTACGGTCGTGTTAACTAACGATATTCAAAGTTAACATTAAATTAACACAAACGAACCGCTCCAAGAAAATTTAACATTGGATCCGGGCAACGTTTTTAGGCGCTTGAAAAAGCGTTCGCTCAATGACCTGTTGGGTCGGCATTCCACCGGTCCCACTTGTCCAGCAGGGCCTGGGCCATTTTTGGGAAACTCTGGTGGCTCCAGCCGGCAATGTGCGGAGTGATCAGCGCTTGGGGATGCTGCAGCAAGGCCTGCAATACCGGAGGCCATTCCGACGGCTGCAAACCGGTGAGGCTGTCTTTTTCCAGGTCCAGCACATCCAAACCTACGCCCGTGAGTCGACCGGACTGGAGTCCCGCCCAAAGCGCCTCGGTGGAAGCAATGGCACCCCGCGACGTGTTCAAGAAAACAAAGGGATGCGAAAAGGAATGGATCCACTCGGTGGTCACCAGGCCGCGGGTTTCCGGAGTCAATGGAAGGTGCAAGGAAACTACCGTAGCTTCGTGCTTCAACGTATCCAAATCCACCTCTTCCACGCCGTCCGGCGCATAGTTCGTTTTGTATTTGTCGTACGCCAAAACGCGGCAGCCAAATCCTGTTAGCTTTTGGGCAAAGGAAGCGCCCATGGGACCAAAGCCGATGATGCCCACCGTCTGGTAGGCCAATTCGTTGCCCTTGTTCTCTTTGCGAAGCCACAGGCCTTGTTCCACTTCCCGGTGCGCCCAGGCAATGCGGTGCAGCAGCGCCAAGAGCATGCCTACGGTGTGTTCGCCTACAGCAACGGCATTGCCTTCCGGTGCCGCAAAGCAAACGATGCCGCGGTCTTGCGCCAAGGCCACGTCGATGTTTTCCAGTCCGGCACCCAACCGCATGATCCATTTCAGCCGAGGAGCCCGTGCCACAAAATCGGTCCGAATGGGCAACCGAGAACGAACCACGACGCCCACCGCGTCGTCCAGACGCAAGTCTTCTAAAGGAGCGCTGTACTGGCGGTCAACCGCAAATCCCCGTTCTTCCAAGCCCGACTCCAACAGGGGGTCGGTGGAGTCCAAACAAACGACGCGTCTAAAATCCAAAGATTCCACGCGCGATGGCAAAGTAAATGGTCAGGCCCAAAACGTCGTTGGTGGTGGTGATAAAGGGGCCGGTGGCCAAGGCGGGGTCAATTCCGCGTTGGTGCAAGAGCCAGGGGACCGCGGTCCCAAAGAGCGAGGCAAACACCACTACAGCCAACAGAGACAGCGCCACCGTCAAGCTAAAGCGAAGACCCAGTTGGGCAGCCCAGCCGTAAATCAAAATCAAGACGCCGAAGATCAATCCGTTAAAAACGCCCACGCGGAGCTCTTTGAGGATGCGCCGCCAAAAGCCGTCGTCCAGCGTTTGGTTGGCCAAGGCTTGGACCACAATGGCACTGGACTGTACGCCCACATTCCCACCCATGGCCGCAATCAAGGGAATAAAAAAGGCCATTTGAGGCAGAAAGGCCAGCTGGTGCTCGTTGGAGGAAATTACCGTAGAACTCAAAAGTCCGCCAACCAAGCCTACCAACAACCAGGGAATCCGGGCGCGAGTAGCCTCGAATAGGTTGTCGTCCGAATCCACTTCTTCGGACAGACCCGAAAGCAACTGGTAATTGCTGTCTGCTTCTTCCTGGATGACGTCTACGATGTCGTCGATGGTGATGCGCCCCAAGAGCCGGCCCAAGTCGTCGACCACCGGCAATACGACCAAGTCGTATTTTTTCATGATGCGGGCCACTTCGGCTGCGTCGGTGGTGCTGGTTACGGACCGGATTTTGCGGTCAAATACCTCCGCAATGGGAGTGCGGGTGCTGAGGGTGAGCAGCTTTTTCAGCGAGAGGAGGCCTTGCAGTACGTCGTTTTCGTTCACCACATACACGGCATGGACGTGCTCGACTTCCTCCGCCTGGCGCCGCATTTCGCGCACGCAGTGCATGACCGTCCAGTCGGATTGCACCTTGATGAGCTCCGTGGCCATAAGGGCGCCCGCGGTACCTTCCGCGTGGGTCAGCAGGTCGGCCAGGTCCTTGGCCAATTCGACGTCCTCCAAATTGCGGAGGACTTCGCGCTTCTTGGCCTCGGGCAATTCGCCCAGTAAGTCCGCGGCGTCGTCGGAGTCCAGGTTGTCCAGCAGAACCTCGGCGATTTCTTTGCCGGAGAAATTCTCCAGCACGTCTGCCCGAAGGTCCTCGTCCATTTCCATGAGGACTTCGGAGAGCTTGTCCGACGGAAACTCGGCCAATACCGCCAACATGCCGGAATTTCCCAGTTCGTTGAGGACCTCAGCAGCGTCGGCAGGGTGCATTTCGCTGAGCTCAATGGCTACAGCGGCGCTTTCCCCGGCCTGAAGACGGGCCAAGTAAGAATCCAGTAAGGCTTGGGTGAGTTCAGCAGCCACGGTGCAGTCGTTCTGTGAGTTCCAAAAAATCGGCAACGCTGAGTTGCTCGGCCCGGCGATCGCTCCAGGGGGCGATGGCTTCTTCGGAATACAAAGGTAAGGATTTCAGCGCGTTGCGCAGGGTTTTTCTCCGTTGGTTGAAGGCGGTTTTTACGACTGCCGCAAGCTCGCCGTACGGAAAGGTAGGGGGGTGGTCGTGCCGCACCACCCGGATCACCGCACTTTTGACCTTGGGCGGAGGGTTGAAGCTGCCCTCGCTCACCGTAAACAGGTACGTGACGTCAAAGTACGCCTGCGTCAAAACGCTGGTGATGCCGTAGACCTTGCTGCCGTGGGGCGCGGCCAGACGTTCGGCCACTTCTTTTTGGAACATGCCGACCAATTCGGGAATCCGATTGCGCATTTCCAACAGCCGAAAGACGATTTGGGTGGAGATGTTGTACGGGAAATTGCCTACCAAGGCAAAGGCATCGTCTCCCCAGCTCGCCGGAGGCGACCACCGCAGAAAATCCCCTTGTACCAGCCGCGGAGCGAGTTGCGGATAATGCGCCACGAGGTAGGGAATGCTTTCCGCGTCCAGCTCGATGGCCCAGGTTTCATAGGGTTTTTGCAACAAAAACTGGGTCAATACGCCCATTCCGGGGCCGATTTCCAGCACCCGCGGGCAAGCGGCCCCCTCCTGCAAAGGAACCTGAACCGCATCTGCCAGCCGCTGCGCTACCTCGGGTTCTTTCAAAAAGTGCTGCCCCAGGTGTTTTTTTGCTCGTACCGATTTCATAGGAGTCCAGCGCGTTTAAGGAGAGCGTCGGGCTTGGGAGCGCGGCCGCGAAAGCGTTCAAACAAAATTCCGGGCTCGACGGTGCCCCCGGCAGCCAGCAAGGCGGCAAATTCGGCCCCAACAGCGGGGTTGAACAGGCCTTCTTCCTCAAACCGCGAAAAGGCATCGGCATCCAGCACCTCGGCCCATTTGTAGCTGTAGTACCCGGCGGAATATCCTCCGCTGAACAAGTGCGAAAAGGCCGGACTGACCGCAGTACCGGGTACCCGAGGCATCCATTCTACTGCTTCCATGGCCTCCTGCTCCAGCGCTTCCACATCTACCGCATCGGCCGACGACCAATCCCGGTGGTGCCACGCCAGGTCCAACAAACCAAAGCTGATTTGCCGCCACGTGGCCATTCCTTCTTGGAAGTTCGACGCCGCCCGCAGCAGTTCCACTTTGTCCGACGGCAAAACTTCGCCGGTTCGGTAGTGGTGGGCAAACAGAGCCAACGCTTCCGGCTCGCTGCACCAATTTTCCATGATTTGGCTGGGCAATTCCACAAAGTCCCACCGAACGTTGGTTCCGGTCAAGGACGCAAAGGTGCCCTCTGCCAAAATGCCGTGCAGCGCATGCCCAAATTCGTGGAACAAGGTCAGCACTTCGTTGAAGGTCAACAAGGCCGGTTCTCCATGCCCCGCCGGAGGCGTGAAGTTGCAAACGATGCTGATCACGGGCCGGGTTTCGTGCCCTGCGGCATCGGTAGACTGGGACCGGTAGGAGGTCATCCAAGCGCCCTGCCGTTTCCCGGCACGCGGGTGAAAGTCGGTGAGGAGATGGGCGCAGAACCGACCGTCGGCCCGCCAAACCTCAAAGATCTCGGCGTCTGGGTGGTAGGTGGGTTGACCGGCCCCGTGCACAAACCGAAGTCCGTACAACTTTTCCGCCACCGCAAAAGCCCCGCGCAGCACTTGGTGCAGCGGAAAGTAGGGCTTGAGGGCTTCGTCGTCCACGGAAAACAGCGCTTTTTTGCGCTTTTCAGAGACAAAGGCGACGTCCCAGCGCTGCAGGTCGGAAATTCCGCACTTTTCCGCTGCAAAGTCCCTCAGGGCCTGGGTTTCCTTCTCGACGACGGGCTTGGCTTTCTCCGCCAGGTCCTTCAAAAAGGCTGCAACGGTTTCCGGCGCTTTGGCCATGCGCTCTTCCAGCACGAAATCGGCGTGGGTAGCGTAGCCCAGGAGTTGGGCGCGTTGGCTGCGCAAGCGGACCAATTCCGCCACGGTTTGCCGCGTGTCGTTGGCATCTCCCCGGAACCCCCGCTGGGCAAAGGCCCGCCACAGCAATTCGCGGCCGGGTCGGTATTCCGAATACGTCAGATAGGCCAGGTACGACGGGGCATGCAAGGTGAACAGCCATCCGGTGGCTTGTCCGGCGTCCCGCGCGGCTTGTTCGGCCGCGGCCAGGGCGTCGGCGGGAATTCCCGCCACTTCCTCGGGAAGAAAGAACGGGAACGATTGTCCCTCCAAGTCGGCCAAGACCTTCTCTCCAAACCCCAACGACGCCAGGCCCAAAGCCTCGTCCACAGCGCGAAGCCGCGTTTGGTCTTCGTCGGACAAAAGGGCGCCGTTTCGCACAAACCGGCGGTAGGTCAGATCCAGCAGCCGCTGCTCCTCTCCGGAGAGCCCCCGGTCCGGGTTTTCCTTTACCGCGCGAATCCGAGAAAACAACTCCGGATTCAAGCCGATGTCGTTGCTCAGGGCGCTGAGTGCGGGGGTAAGCGTTTTGGCAAGCCCTTGAATCTCGGGGGTGGTGCAGGCACTGTTGGCGTTGAACAGCTCTTCCGTCAGGGCGTCCAGCGCATAGCTGCAGCGTTCCAGGGCCGCCAAGGTGTTATCAAACGTGGGTGCTTCGGCGCTTGCGGCGAGCGCTTGAACCTCGCCCCGAACACGCTCCATTTCCGACCGGACCGCGGCCTCCCATTCCTCGGTACTTCGCACGGGGAAATCCAAGGCCGTTGTATACCCCTGGAGGTAGGCGTACCCAGGCGTAAGCTGGCCGTCGCGGCATTCTGTGGCGCGTTCCAACCGGCCGTCGGCATCTCCGTTGAGGAGGGCGGGCAAAACATGTTCCAAAAACTGTTCGCCAAAACTATGGGACGCATCGCGGGGCAGGGCAGTGGGCAGGTTGTCTACTGCCAAAACCCCAATGCTGCCGGGGGTTCCCAAGGCAACTTCTTTCCTGCTAACTGGATCCCATCCGTAGAAGGGGGCGTCCAAGGTAGAAGGACGCAAGGTGCAGGGCACGGGTCCAGCTATGTCGCACGAAACGTCCCCTACAAAACGCATTCTTCCGCCAACAGCTTCTTCGGCTGTAAAAAACGACGGGCCGCCTTCGGCGTAGTAGTGGCAAGGAACGTACACGTCAGCGGCCTGCAATACCGGGCCAAAGGTGCTCCGGTACCGTTCCGGGTGGCTGTGGAATTCGCCCCGGTCAAATCCGCCGTCCGACGCTCGAGCGACATAATCTTTGGATTCAAAGACAGAAAAAACTGGAGCGTCGTCGCGGTAAACAAGAAATTCCGACGGCGTCAATTCCCGAAATCCCGCTGCGTGCAGGACCTCCACCGCGCCGTTTCCTACCCGACCCCGGCCCGTGATGGCCCATTTGAAGTTTTTGGGAAAGGGGAGCAAGGGCAGGTGCATCAGCAAGTCTTCCAAGCTGGAGACCGACCGCGGGTCAGGCAAGGTCCATGCATCGTGCATCAATCCCCAACCGCGCAAGGATTCGTACGCGCCTACCAATCCCGCAAACCGGCCAAACCCAATCACCCGCGTGCCGCGGGGCTCGGTCAGCCGTTCCCAATCAATTAGGGTGACGTTT
>JBIIBX010000155.1:0-3545 GCA_044239185.1 Schleiferiaceae bacterium
AGAGGTAGCCCCAGGTGTAGCCGTTGGGCGCATAGTGCGCGTTTGTGGCATTGATCACGTCCAATTGGAACTCGCCAAATCCCGTTTGACGCACCCACCGAAGATCCAGGGTGGTGTAGGCGTCCAGCGAGCGTTCCAGAGCCCCGGTGTTGTCCAAAAACTGACGGCCCACATGCCGCAGGGAAGCCCGGAGACTCCCTTTGGCTACGGATTTTTCCACGTGCAACGCGGCAACGGTTTGCGGCGAAAGGGCAATGGGCGTGCGGTCGTACACCCGGATTACTTCGGCGACGGGGTCCGCAGCGTAGTCGTACAGCACCTCGGTAAAGGAGGCAATACGGTTGTCGCTCAGCGCAAAGGAACCGCCCAAAGTCCAGAGGCGGGTCGGCTTCCATGCCGCGTCGAGTTCTACCCCGCGGCGCCAAGATACGGGCACGTTCACGCGCAGGGCTGCACCGACGTCGTTCAGTGCCCCGGTGGGGACCAGCTGGTTGCGGTATTCCATGGCGTAGGCATTGACCTCCAAGAAATAGCGGGATTTCCGGACGCGGTAGCCCAGTTCGGCATTTAGCAGCTGTTCGGGAAGGGGAGCGGCTTCGCCGCGGGCATCGATGAAGTCCGACCGTATGGGCTCGCGGTTTGCCACCGCCAGCGAGGCGTACCCCATCCCCGTGGACAATCGCCCCCGGCTCACGCCCAGTTTGGGGTTGAAAAACGTCCGGTTGAAAACGCCGGATTGTCCCTCTCCTTCGTAGGCGTAGGCAACGCTGCGCACTTGCAGGTCGGTGTATCCGTGCCAATCTCCTCCCAAATTGCCTTCCATGCGGGCAAAGGCACTGGCTTCTAATTTGGTGCTGCGGGTGCTGTAGTACCTGCGTTCTGTGGCTTCGTCAAATGCGCCATTTCCCGTAAAAGGACCTTGCGTGGCCCAATCGCCGGAGGCCGTGCCCATCCAAGGGAGGGTGCCAAAGTGATCGCCCACGTAGGTGTAGGCATTGTAACCAGCGGTCAGTTCTTGTCCGCCCCAGGTATGACGTACTTGCCCATTGCTGCCAAAGAGTTGGTTTTCCAACCACCGGCGCCGAACCAAGTCGGTTGCCGTAAGGGTATCTCCCCCCACCACGGGGTTGGGCAAGCCGTAATTGCTAAACGACTCCCCGCGTTTGAACTGTTCAAAATAACCACGCCCTTTTACCGCAAAAAGATTGGCGTGCAAGTGGGTGCGTTCCGACGCCTGGTGGTTCCACTGCAGCTGGTAGTGTGTTTGGCGGTACTTGTCGATTTCGTTGGCGTAGGTGTAGGCGTTGTAGGTGCGGTTGCCGGAAGTTCGCAGGTTGGTTGCATCTTCTTCGCTCAAATAGTTCCGGGCAATGTAGGCCTCCACACCTGCAGAATCTCCGCGGTATTTGGCCTCGGGAATGCCGTACCACGCCTGCTGGGTGCGTTCCTTTCCGTCCAGGTAAAAGAGGCGCAAGGTTCCTCTTTTCGCATTTTGGTCTTTCCCGCGGAATCCGTAGCGGTACACCCCGCTGAGGGCAGCGCTGGCCAGATCCATGCCCGACCGATCGATGTAGCCGTTTGCTTTCTGCTGGGTGGCTCGTCCGTTCAAAGAGAAGTTTTTGTTGGCGCCCAACCAGGCGCTTTCCCAGATGTAGGAAATTCGGTACCCGGTTGGAAGACTGCCGGTGGCCACCAAGGTTTTCTGCTTTTTTCCAGCAGGAGCAGCGGTTTCCAACGACACCGATCCTCCAAATGCCCCTGTGCCAACGGTAGAAGTTCCCACCCCCCGCTGGATTTGAACACTTTCCAGGGAAGAAGTTAAGTCCGGCGTATTGACCCAAAAGACGCCGTGGGATTCCGGGTCGTTCAAAGGCACGCCGTTGAGCGTTACGTTGATGCGGGTTTGGTCGGAACCGCGCAAACGCAAGTACGTATAGCCCATTCCCGTTCCGGCGTCGGAGGCCACCACCGCATTGGGTACATTCTGCAAGAGGAAAGGGATGTCCCGGGCATTGTTTTCCCGACGGAGCACCGCCGCAGGCAAGACCGTATAGGTCATGGGGGTTTTCTCCTGGGCGCGGGTGCCTCGGACTTCGGCGGATTCCAACACCACCGAGGTATCGGGACCGTTCGTCGAATGGGACTGCGCGTTCGCCCCTGCGCCGCACAGGGCAATGCAGGCGAAGATTCCGATGCGCGCACGAAGTAAAACTGGTTGGAGGGCCATGTTGCTGAAATTAAGCGTTTTGTAAATCAACGCACAGCAGGGCCGTTGCGACTTCCTTGGCGGCATAACCCGCCCAGGTTCGAGGGTATGATCTCAGCCTTTGCTTTCGCTCGGGCACCCCTGTGCTTTGCAAATGTACAACAACGGCCACCGATTTTGGTTGGCGGTTGCCGCAATTTCCGCGCCCACGGTAGATTGGGCCACCTCCCACCAGTCCACCCGTTCGCCTCCTGCCTCGCGTTCCACAGCCGCCGCGTGCAGGGATGCAATCCTCAAGCGGTCGGATAGGTCGGGGGTTTCTCGGAGGGGGTCGGGTTCCCAGGTTTCGAGAGGCGATAGGACGGCTACCCAGCGGTCCAGCATGGCGACCGGCCAAGCGTCGGCAGGTTGCCAGTTTTCGCCAAAGCGCACCTGCAGCCAGACGTCGAAGTTGACGGTGTCCGTATCAACCACGGCGGAATCGTTTTGAGGAAGGTCGCTTTCGAGTTGGATTTGCTTTCGCCCCCAGGTCCGCACATCGTCCGCCGTGTAGTCTTCTCCCGGAACCATCCACTCCCGGGCACCCTCTGGTACCAGGGCCACGTTCAGCCGGTTGGCCAAATCGCTCGCCCACGTCGACTTTCCGCTGGATTCAGCGCCGGTGATTACCCAGCGAAAAGGCGCCGTCAAACGGTGACGCGGCTCCGGCAACAACCCCCAAACGACGCACTGGTCGTCCACGTCCGACCGTCCCCAGAGCGCCTGACCACCCGGGAAAACGGCGGTGCCGGACCCATCCGGGCCGGGCGTCGATTCCCACAGCAAGTCTTTGGCGAAATGCAGGCCGGGGAGTCCTACAGCCTTGTAGAGGGCTTCCTTGAGGCCCCAGAGCGCGCGCAAGTCTTGGTGGGCTTCGTGCTCCGCCACAAACTTGGAGGCCACTTTGGCCAGCTGCGCGCGCGGTCCCTCCGTGTCTATCCCCACCGGTCGGGTAGGGTGGAAGGCTGCTGCCGCGTGGGTGGCGGAGTGGGAAAGAGCCACGAACCCCAATCCAGGGGGTAAAAGCGGGCGTCCGGCAGACGAGTAGTGCAAATGCTGGAGAACATCTTCACGGTTGGTGCGTTGAAGCACTTGAAACAAGGCAAATCGCGCAGCAGCAAAGGCAACTTGGGCGGATTCTGATTTTCGATCCGCCCCTCGTTTTTGGCATGCGTCGGACCAGCGCGCTTCACCGCACGCGTCCTGACGCCCCACCCAAGCGAGGCCCTTATCGGGAAGTTCAATCCACACAGTTGCCGTACCTTTGCCGCAAATTAACGACAAACCTTCCTGCCATGGC
>JBIIBX010000156.1:0-3526 GCA_044239185.1 Schleiferiaceae bacterium
TATGCGCAAGTATCCATGAGTGCAAATATTTCGTTGTACCGACTGACGAGAAACTGCACCATTAGCAACTGTTTTGTTACCGGTTTAAGCAATGGGTCCAGCACCACAGGAGCCTATGGTTATTCTCCTGGCCTTGTGGTCAACCACTGCATTTTTCCCAATGGGGTCCCCTACACCACAGGTGCAAGTTTGTTGAATAATATCTTTCTGGAGTCGGTCTACCTGACCACCAGCAGTACCTCCTATGCCGGCAATGCGTACAACAACAACATGACGTACAAGGCCAATTCCACATTGTCTTTGCTCCCGGGAGTTTACAATACCGGATCAAATAACAAAAACAATGCATACCCCGCATTTACGAGTGTGACCACCTATGGTTTCGGTAGTTCACCTTCCTTGGCTTTCAATTCCTTCGACTTCACCTTAGATCCGTCTTCCCAAGGGTACAACGCAGGTACCGATGGAACCAGCTTAGGAATTACCTCCGGACCGTATCCCATGAATGGAGAGGACTTGGGCGGTCGGCCGCGCTTGCCTCTGATGACCGAACTGAGCATTTTCAACCCGGTGATCAACCAAGGCCAGCCTTTGAACGTGCGTATTAAGGCCAAGAAGGTTAAGTAAGCCGCGGATGCGTCGCTTCCTTTTTGGGGCTGTCGCGTTCGTATTGGGACTTTTGTCCTTGGGGGCACAACCCTTGCAGCGCGCAGAATATTTCATCGACACCTACGTCGATTTTGGACAGGGAACCCCGATAACCGTTACCCAGTCCGCCGATTCGCTTTTGTTGCTCCCGACCATCCCCACCACCGGATTGGCACCGGGTTTCCACGTCTTATTTGTGCGGTGCCGCAACACCAGCGGGAAATGGGGAACGACCGAGGCCATGGAGTTTTACGTGAACCCAACGTCCTTCCCCAAGCCCGCGGTGAGCATCCAAGGGGCGGAGTATTTTATCGATCAAGATCCGTTGGGAGTGGGAAAGCAAACGGCTGTAGCCATCGGTTCCAAAACGGGGGAACTTACGCTTCAAACGACCATTCCCACGACAGGCTTGGCCCCCGGTTTTCATACACTGCATTTTCGGACGCAAGACACCTTGGGTAAATGGGGGATGACGGAAGTGCTTGAGTTTTTCGTCAATCCTACGTCTTTCCCTAAACCAGCGGTAAGCATTCAGAGAGCGGAGTACTTCTTCGATCAGGATCCGCTCGGTGTGGGAAAGCAAACCGCACTGGCCATTGGCCCTAAAACCGGGGAACTTACGCTTCAAACGACCATCCCCACGACGGGCTTGGCCCCCGGTTACCATACTTTGCACGTGCGGACCCAAGACACCTTGGGTAAGTGGGGGATGACCGAGGCGTTGGAGTTCTATATCAATCCCACCTCATTCCCAAAACCAGCTGTCAGCATTCGGCGTGCAGAGTACTTCTTTGACCAGGATGCTCTTGGGGTAGGCAAGCAAATACCGCTCACTATTGGAGCTAAAACGGGAGAGCTTACCCTGAGCACCACAATTCCGACCACCGGTTTGGCACCAGGATTTCACACCCTGCACGTGCGTGCCGAAGATACTTTGGGCAAATGGGGCATGACGGAGCCACTGGAAATTTACATTGAGCCCGCCAAGTTGCATCCCCCGGATCCGAAGGTAGCGGCCTTGGAGTACTTTTTTGACACCGACGCCAACGGGGTAGGTAAGATGACCGCTCTACCGTCGGGCCCAAAGGCGCCCGATCTGGATGTCATTAAGGCTCTTCCGACCACCGGACTGGCCCCCGGCTTCCACATTTTGTTTGTGCGCAGCCAAGACACGGCCAAGAAATGGGGATTTTTCGAAGAAATTCCCTTCTGGATCGATCCCAAACCCTTCAATCTTCCCGCGCGGAAAATTGCAGGCGGTGAATACTACATCGACCAAGACCTCTTGGGGGTCGGAAAGAATATTTCTCTTCCTACCGGAAGTTTGGCCAGCACCTTGGATGTCTTGCGCACGGTCCCCACGTCCGGTCTTACCCCCGGCTACCACTCTTTGTTTGTGCGTCTCCGGGACAGTGCAGGAACTTGGGGCTTCCCCGAAGAACACTCGTTTTATGTAGATCCCAAGCCATTTAATAAACCGGCAGCCAAGCTCGTTGCTGCGGAGTATTTCTTCAAAGACGACCCCGGCTTGGGACTCGCCACGCCCATCAACCCGGGTTTCTTAAAGGCAGACACCATCAACCTTCTGCGCACCATTGCTACCACCGGACGACCCTTGGGCAAAGACACCTTGTACGTCCGGGCCAAAGACAGTGCCGGAGTTTGGGGCATGACGGAAATGCGTCCGTTTTTGATTTGTGGAAGCATTGTAGGCACGCCCGTTTTGGCTGGCACTCCGTCGACCTGTGTGGGGGGCACCCTGTCCATGAGCGTTGCGCCCGTTCCAGGAGCTACGGGATATCGGTGGTTTGGCCCCGGAAACTTTACGGCAACAGGTAATTCGATCAGCCGCACCAATTTCAGCAGCTCCATGGCCGGTGACTACCGCGTGGTGGCCTACCGAGCGGGAGGAACACCGTGCGACACCAGCAATGCGGTCTCCTTTCAGGTGATCATGCATCCCTTGCCTGTGGCGAACGCAACGGCGTCGGGGACAACCACTTTTTGCCAAGGCGGAAATGTGCGGTTGCGTGCCTCCAAGGTTGCGGGCCAAACCTATCAATGGTTGTCTGGTTCAACGCCTATGGCAGGAGCCACGGCAGACTCACTGGTCGTAACGGCGTCCGGCAGTTACAGCGTGCAGATTACTTCTGCGTTCGGGTGTACGGCGACGTCGTCAAGCACGTCCATTACGGTGCATCCGGCTCCCGTCGCGACGGCAACCTTTAGCGGCTCCTCGTCCGTATGTGCGGGGAATGCGGTTTCCTTGCAAGCCGCCACCGGTCCCAGCTACGGGTACCAGTGGTTGCTGAACGGAACCCCCATTTCTGGCGCGACAGGCTCAACCTATGCGGCGTCGGCCTCCGGTAATTATTCGGTGCGGGTAATTTCTGCGCAAGGCTGCGAGGCAACCTCATCGGCGGTTTCCGTAACGGTCCATCCGTTGCCGGTGGCCACGGCTACGGCCAGTACCCCAACGTCGTTCTGCCCCGGAGGCAGTTCGGTTTTGCAGGCGGGTACGGCGTCGGGACAGTCCTACCAATGGCTGTTGAATGGCACTGCGATTACGGGAGCCACGCAAACTTCGTACTCCGCAACGGCGGCAGGAACCTATTCGGTTCGCGTGACATCGTCGGCTACCGGTTGCGAAGCCACGTCTGCGGGGATTTCCGTTACAGTCCTTCCAACGCCCACGGCTACGGTTACAGCAGCAGGACCATCGACCTTCTGCCAAGGAAGCAGTGTGCTTTTGAATGCTTCCACTGCTGTCGGTCAATTGTACCAGTGGTTAAACGGCGGCACAGCGATTTCTGGGGCAATCGGCTCAAGCTACTCGGCCACAGCGTCCGGATTGTATAGCGTGAAAATCACCTCTGGG
>JBIIBX010000158.1:0-3511 GCA_044239185.1 Schleiferiaceae bacterium
GCAGCCTTCCAGCCGTGCCTCGACCGCTTCAAAAAACCTCCCTGGTTCAATTCGACCGCTTGCACGCACGGTCCCCAATCGGTTCAATTCCAATCCCTCAAAAGGATTAGCGGTACTCTCAGGGTCCAGCAATTCGGCAAAACCAGGCCTTTCAGCCAATACCGCCCAATCAGCGGCATCTTTGACATGGGCCAAATGCTCCCGGACCGGAACCCGCGCAAAAAACGAAACACCGGTTTCCAACTCCAAACGCTGGTAAAAATCCAGCGCAATGGGCCAGGCAAGAGACGCTCCCCCCACCATCCGCCTTCGTTTCAACACCAGCGGATTGATCAGCCCCGACGCCACCCGCGACGCCTTGGGATAGGGGTCCACGGGATGTTGAAAGACCCGAACAGACAGCCCAAGCCGAATGGCTTCAAGGGCGACCGCTGCCCCCGCAAATCCCAAGCCAACAACCGCCACATCCACATGCGGAGTCAAAGGGCTGGCAATGGGTGCATCGGAAGGGTTCATGGGGTAGTCAAAAAGGGAGTCAAAAGAAAAAGCCCGACTGAATTCAGATAAATCCAGTCGGGCTTTGCAAAAGGGTCATGCCGTTAAAACTCCCACATGTCGTGTTCGTAGTTGCGCAATTTGTCCTTGATCGCTTGAGACTCCAAAAGTTGGCCCATGGGGCTTCCCTTTTTGTATTCTTCAATGCTGCGGTCGTAGGTGTTGTCCTCTTTGGTGATACGCGCGTTGAAATACCGCATGGCCATCACCTGATCGAAGGTTAACCGGGTGTGGTTGTTGTACGGGTTGTACGCCACATTGGTCGCCAATGTTTGACGAGCGTCTGGGAACCAAACCCAAAAAGCATTGTAAATTTCACCGGTTCCGGGCTCTTTCACCAAAGGAGAAATGCCAATGATTCGGCTCTTCATTTCACCACGTTGCTTATCAAAGTACCAATCCGACTTCAAATCCCACGCAACAACGTTGGGGGCCTTGATTTGAATGGAATCGATGTTCAAGATGATGGAAGGATCGTCCGGGTCGCGGATGGTGTCCACACGGGTCAAAATGGCAAAAACCTCTTCGTTGGTCAAAGGAATTTCGAACTTGTCGTCGCGAAAAACCTCCCGAATGGTGCCTTCCACCAAAATACCGTCGCGAATCACGTCAAACAGCGACTTGCGGTCTGGCTGTGCTTTCACGGGGTAGTACAGGGGATGGTTGATTTTCTCGCGCATGTCAATCCGCTCCCAGTGACGGGTAGACCACATGATATCGTCCTGGCGGAGGAACGTGTTTTCAACCGGCTTGGAGTTGACGTAGTGCATTTGTGCCTTGGGCACAATGCCGTCGTCTTCAGGGGTCAAAACCTGTGCCTGGGCAGACGTAGCACCTCCCACAAGGAAGAGGGCAGCGGCCAGGGCGAGGAAGAAGCGGTTTGTTTTCATGTCGATTGCCTTAGCAATTATTGTACGTCAATGGAGATGTTGCCGACGTTGCTTACCCGTGAGCCATTGGGCGTAGTGGCAACAATCTTACGGATGGTTACCGAAGCACCGGGCTTCAGGCGTTGGATCAGTTCGCGTGTATTTCCGTCAAAAGTGCTTCCTTTTACTTGAATAGGCGGTTGACCTTCAATCTTCACTTCTGCAGATACAACTTTAAGGGGCAGTTCAAATGGGAAGTCAATGTACTCAGCCTCGATGGGCGCTTTGGCCAAAGAGGACGTAGACATAACGCCGCTGGACTTACGGAAAACCAATCCAGAAGCCATCGGAAGACCTTTGATACGGAATTCTTTGGTGCCCACTTTGCGGACCTTGCCGTTCTCTTCAACGCTAACGGTAACCATCATGGTTTTGCCTTCCACCTTAGTAACGTCGGCAATGTAGTTGCCGTTCTTGCCGCTGATACCGGGGCCGCTAACGCGCAGAGAAGAGGGAGCTACACCGGGAACAGAAACTTCCAAGGGGTTCTCTACGTTGCGGTAGAAAACGTTCATTTTGGTAGGAGAGATAACCGATGAGGGAGGAGATACCGTGTACTTGATTTCGGCTTGGTAGGTTTTGTCTCCACCGGGCAAAGAAATGGTTACCATTTTCTTCACTTCGCCGTTACCGGTGCCTTGGATGCTCACTTTGCCCACACCCTCTTTGACTTCCTTAACAGAAATTCCAGAGAACTGCGGATTGCGGCTGTTGTCGTAGGCGGCCAAGAATACATCTGCTTCGTAAAAGTCGCCCTGTTGGATGTAGGTGCCGTTGGTCGGCATAACTACCGCCTTGACGTTGTCAAATTTCAGCGTGTTGGCATCGATTTGACTGTACAAATGGTCAGCGATTTTGGATTCGGTACGGCGCACACGGGACTGCAAATCGGTCAAGAACGGAATAACACCGGCAAGGGGCAATTCCGAAAAGGTTGCCTTCTCCCAAGACATTTTGGTGCCTTCTTCGGTGACGTCGTCAAAGTTGAAGGTCTCGTTGATGCCAGCGATAAGGGCTTCGTCGCCATCGGCTTCTTTGATCATGGCAGCACGGAAAGCAATCAAACGCTCTTTGATTTCTTTTGCTTTTCCTTGCCCACCTACAGACTTGTCTGCAACCAAGTAGGCCTCGCCTGCATCGCGGTTATCGCCGCCTTTCAGGGTTCCGGAACCGTCGGTGTTGTAACCTCCGGTCTCTTCAATCAAAAAGGTTTTGATGTCGGCAATTTCCTTTACGATCGCGTCTGAAATTTCTTTGACTTTTAAAGCGCGCTCGTTGATAGGAACAGCGCGGGGATTGTCTGCCATGGCATTTTTAATGCCCGCATAGATCACTTCGGTGCCCTTGGATACCGTAGCGACTGTGGCATTCATGCCCAGGTCCAATTTTGTCAAGACCTTGATGATGTCTTTGGACACGTTTAACGCCAACATTGCGGTCAACACGAGGTACATCATGTTGATCATTTTTTGACGAGGTGTCGTCTTACCGCCAGCCATGTAGGATATTTTTCTAGGTTAGTAATCGAAAGATGTGGGACCGATTAGTTCTTGGCGCCCATAGCAGCCAGCATGTTGCCGTAAACGTTGTTCAAAGCGCTGACGTTGGTAACCATCTTCGACACTTCGCCGTTCAGTTTTTCTGAATCGTTGATGGAAGAGCCCAATTTCTCCATCAAGGAGTTTTGAACTTCTACTTGGTTGGTGGTGTTTTCCAATTGAACGGCATACAAAGCGTTCAAAGCCTCCATGTTCTTGGCAGCAGCGGTCAGTTGGTTGCTGTACGCAGCAGTTGCTCCAGCGGCGTCAACAGCCGTGTTCAAAGAACTGGCGGTTTCGCTCAAACGGCGCATTCCGTCGCCCAAAGACTGAATCAATTCGGGGCCGATTTTGGCTTGGTCAAGCATATTGTCCAATTCCTGCGTAGGAGAGAGGTTGGAATTTCCGCGGCCTTTTTTGGAAGAGGGAGCGTACTCTTCGTCGGCCTCGGCCAATTCGGGGTAAACGCGGCTCCATTCGTAATCGGTA
>JBIIBX010000159.1:0-3487 GCA_044239185.1 Schleiferiaceae bacterium
CAACAAGACGTTGGAAGCCCGCGTGACGCAGGTGTCCGACTACATCAATCCGGACAACCGCACGTTCAAAGTGTATGTAAACTTGCCTGCAACGGGCGAATTCAAGCCCAACATGCTGGCCAAGGTACGCGTACGGGACTACGAGGCCAACCAAGCCCTGAGCGTGCCCGCTGCGTTGGTGCAACAAGACATGAACGGCGCCCAGTACGTGTTTGTGTACAAAGCGGTAAAGGGAGGAATCGGCCTGGTGGAAAAGCGTCCCGTGACGATTGGCAAGAACAACGGCAGCCAAGTGGAGATTGCTTCTGGCTTGAAGATGGGAGAGATTTTGGTAGACAAAGGAGCGCGCACCGTGCGCGACGGCCAGTCCGTTAAGGAGATGAAAGAAACCTCCAAATAAGCCATGGAAAGCAAAGAAAAAGACACCCACCACGCGGGGAACAACCTGGATTTGGTCCCCGAGTTTGGACTGACCACGTGGGCGGTAAACAACCGCGTCACCGTCAGTGTTTTGACGATCATTATTTTGGTTGCGGGCCTGTTGGCGTACCGCAGCATGCCGGCGGAGACGTTCCCCGAAATCAACCAACCGGAAATCTTTATCACCACCATCTACCCGGGCAATGCCCCGTTGGACATGGAGCGGTTGGTTACCCGTCCCATTGAAAAGGAGGTCAAAGGACTTTCCGGAGTGGACAAAGTGACCAGTACGTCCAGCCAAGGTTTCAGCACCATCCGGGTCAAGTTTGACTTCTCGGTGGCGCCTTCCGAAGCCCTGAGGAAGGTGAAGGACAAGGTAGATGCGGCCCAGGCAACGGCAGACTTCCCCAAAGACTTGCCCGTAGCGCCCAATGTAGCGGAGTTTAAATTCTCCGAATTGGTGCCCATTCAAAACATCAACCTCTCGGGCAACTACACCCCTGCGCAGCTCAACGAGTACGCGGAATACCTGGAGGAACAAATTGAAAACCTCCCGGAAATCAGCAAAGTAGACATCCGCGGCATGGACCCCCGGGAAGTGGCGGTCCGTTTGGACATGCAGCAAATGCAAGCCTTGAGCATCAGTTTTGGCGACGTGGCCCAAGCCATCCAGTCGGAAAACATGTCGATTTCCGGCGGCGATATTTTGGTGGACGGATACCGAAGAAACGTTCGGATTTCCGGCGAGATGAACGAGGTGGCAGAACTGTCTGAATTGGTGGTCAAACACGAAAAAGGAAACCTGGTCTACCTAAAAGACATCGCCGAGGTGAAGTTTGGCGAGGTGGAAAAGGAATCCTACAGCCGCGAATACACCAAGCCGGTGGTCACCTTGGACGTGGTCAAGCGCGGGGGGGAAAACCTGATTGCCGTATCGGACAAAATCCGCGTAATCCTTGCCGACGCCCGAGCGAACACCTTGCCTGACGACGTTCAAGTAACGGTAACCAACGACCAATCCAACCGTACCCGCAACCAGCTCGGCGAGTTGGAGAACTCCATCATTTTTGGGGTCTTGTTGGTGGTCTTGGTCTTGATGTTCTTCCTTGGGCTTCGCAATGCCCTCTTTGTAGGGATTGCCATTCCGCTTTCCATGTTGTTGAGCTTCTTCGTTTTGGGAGCCATGGGCGTGACCCTGAATACCATGGTTTTGTTTGGATTGGTGCTTGCCTTGGGCATGTTGGTAGACAACGGGATTGTGGTCGTCGAGAACATCTACCGGTACACGGATATGGGCTTTGACTTAACAACGGCTGCCCGCAAAGGCACCGGAGAAATTGCCATCCCCATTATTTCGTCTACGGCTACAACGGTTGCAGCCTTTTTGCCGCTGGCCATTTGGCCCGGTCTTATTGGCCAGTTCATGAAGTACTTGCCCATTACGTTGGTGATTGTGTTGTCTTCGTCGCTTTTTGTGGCGTTGGTGGTCAATCCGGCTTTGGCATCGCGCTACATGAAGGTCAAGGAAGAAGGCATGGACGTGAAAAAGTGGTCCAAGCGCGGATTCTGGGCGGCAGGCATTGGCTTGCCCTTGAATTTGGCAGGGTATGCCTTGGACGGAGCTGCAGCGACGGCCTTGCACGTTGTTGGCAACCTTCTGTTTTACAGCGGAGGCCTGACAGCGTTGTACGTTTTGTGGCTGCACGAGGCCACGGACAAATTCCGCGAGATCAATTTGCCCAAGTTGGAGAATTTTTACGGCCGCGTGGTAGGTTACGCGTTGCGTGCTACCAACGTTAACAAGATGTACTACGGCACCATCGGATTGCTGGTAGCAAGCTTGGTACTTTTTGTAGCTTTTCCTCCCAAAGTGGTCTTTTTCCCCTCCAACGAGCCCAATTTGGCCAACATTTACATGGAGATGCCCATTGGTACGGACATCGAAGAAACGAATGCCCTGACCAAGAAGATCGAAGACCGGGTATTGAAGGTCATTGACAAATATGCGTACACCAAAGATGGAGCCCGGTACAACTACATGGTGGAGTCCGTCATTGCCCAAGTAGGGGCAGGCACCGGCGACCCCCGTACCGGCAACACAGCGGAGAAAACACCGCACAAAGCCAAAGTCATTGTGGCATTCCGGGAAACGGCCTTTCGCGTGGACGAAGACGGAAACAAGGTGCTGAGCTCCGTCGTTTTGGACGATTTGCGTGCCAACATGAAAGGATTCCCAGGTGCGGTGATTGCCGTAGATAAGGATGCTGCAGGTCCTCCTGTAGGCCCTCCCATTAACTTGGAGTTTTCGGGTGACGACTATTACCAAGTTCTGGCAGCAGCAGAATCGGCGCGCTCTTACATCCAAAGCCAAGGCTTTCAAGGAATTGACGAGTTGAAATTGGACGTCGAATCCGGTAAGCCGGAGATGCCCATTGAAATCGACCGAACCAAGGCCCGTTCCTTGGGGGTTTCCACCGGCCAGGTGGGCGACGCCATTCGGACGGCCCTCTTTGGCAAGGAAGTGGACCGCTTCAAGGACGGAGAGGACGACTACCCCATCAACCTCCGCCTGCAAGACGAGTACCGCTACGACATGGACAACCTCTTGAGCCAGCGCATCACCTTCCGGGACCAAGCGTCCGGCAAAATCAAGCAGGTGCCCATTTCGGCCGTGGCAACGGCCAGCAAAGCGTCCACCTTTAGCGGGGTGAAACGCAAAGAAGGCGACCGCGTCATCACCCTCTTTTCCGGGGTAACCGAAGGCGCCAACGCCAACGAGTTGGTGGCCCGCATCAAGCAAACCATGGAAACCTACCCCCTCCCCGAGGGCGTCACGGTGTCCTTCACCGGCGAGCAGGAAGAACAGGCCAAGGAATTGAGCTTCCTTTCCAAGGCCTTGTTGGGCGCGGTCTTCTTGATCTACCTCATCATTGTGGCCCAGTTCAACAGCACCAAGGTTCCGCGGATCATCATGACCACGGTAGGCCTTAGCTTGATTGGGGTATTCTTGGGATTGGTGATCTTCCGTATGGACTTTGTGATCATCATGACCATGATTGGCCTGATT
>JBIIBX010000022.1:0-13809 GCA_044239185.1 Schleiferiaceae bacterium
ACATTTGTTCCGCTTTCGAAATTTTTTAACTCAAAGTCCACCATGAAAAACATCGTCCTCACTGCTGCTGTTGCCTTGGGTTCCCTGAACTTCGCTTTTGCCCAGAGCACACCAGCCGCCAACGCCAACGCTGCCGAAATCGCTTTTGAAAAGGAGCTGATTGACTACGGTAAAATCTCCAAAGGCGCCAACGGCGAGCGGGAGTTTGTCTTCAAAAACACCGGCAAAGAGCCTTTGATCATCAACAACTGCTACGGATCTTGCGGTTGCACGGTTCCCGAGTGGCCCCGTACTCCTATCGCTCCCGGCGCTAAGGCTTCCATCAAGGTGAAGTACGACACCCAGCGTTTGGGCGCGTTCACCAAGACCGTGACCGTTCAATCCAACGGCAAGTCTGCCACCAAGGTCTTGACCATCAAAGGCGACGTCGCCGATGCTGCTCAGCCCGTTACCACCCCCGTGAACGACAAAGCAACCGGTTCGAAAATCAGCAAGTAACCGACGCTATTTAAGGAATTCCTTTCCGACCTTTGTACCCGCTGCCGATTCCGGCAGCGGGTTTTTTATTGCCACTCCCATGCCTACAATTTCCGCCAAAGGCGCGGCCCTGCCCGCCTCCCCCATCCGAAAGCTGGTTCCTTTTGCCGAAGCGGCCGCCAAGCGCGGTACCGAGGTGCTGTACCTCAACATCGGACAGCCGGACATCCCGACGCCCCAAGTGGCCCTCGACGCGGTAGCAAACCACACCGTCAAGGTATTGGCCTATTCGCATTCCGCTGGGTTTGAGTCCTACCGGAAAGGCCTTTTGGGGTACTACGCCCAGCACGGGGTGCACCTGAACTTGGAAGACGTGATGGTCACCACCGGCGGTTCCGAGGCCCTGCTCTTTGCCATGGGCAGCATTTTGGACGCCGGCGACGAAATCATCATTCCGGAGCCCTACTACGCCAACTATTCCAGCTTTGCCCAAAGCAGCGGCGCCGTGGTGGTGCCTGTGGCCAGCCGCATCGAAGACGGATTTGCCCTGCCTCCCATTGCCGAGATTGAGCCTTTGATCAACGCGCGCACCCGCGCCTTGTTGATTTGCCACCCGGGCAATCCCACCGGGTACCTCTACACCCCCGAAGAACTGGACCAACTCAAGGCCCTGGTGCTCAAGCACGACCTTTTCCTTATTTCCGACGAAGTCTACCGCGAGTTTGTGTACGACGGCAAAAAACACACCTCCGTGATGAGCTTGGCCGGTCTGGAAGAAAACGCTGTTTTGATTGACTCCGTTTCCAAGCGGTATTCCATGTGCGGAGCCCGCATTGGCACCTTGGCCAGCCGAAACAAGGCGTTTATGGCCACGGCCATGAAATTCGCCCAGGCCCGTCTGAGCCCCCCCACCTTTGCCCAAATCGCTTCCGAAGCCGCCCTCCAAACCCCCGCGAGCTACTTCGAAGGCGTTTTGGCGGAATACACCCAGCGCCGGGACGTCTTGGTGGCCGGTCTGAACGCCATTCCCGGGGTCTTCTGCCCCATGCCCTCCGGTGCATTTTACGCTGTGGCCCAGCTCCCCGTGGACAGTGCCGACCGTTTTGCGGAGTGGATTTTGAGCGACTTTTCCTACGAAGGCGCCACGGTTATGATGGCCCCCGCCTCGGGATTCTACACCGACCCGGCCTTGGGCGCCAAGCAAGTACGCCTTGCGTATGTATTGGAAATTAGCCAATTGAAGCGTGCCTTGGGCATCTTGGCCGCTGCATTAGATGCTTACCCCGGAACCCAGCGCTGATGGCCCTGCATGCCCTTCACCGCGTCGATCTAAAGCCCTTCAACACCTTTGGGCTGAGCTGCATTGCAGAGCAGGTTGTAGAGGTGCATACCGAAGCCGAATTGGTGCACGCCGTTGCCGATGAAGCACTGAATGACTCCATTTCGCTGGTACTGGGCGGAGGGAGCAACCTACTGTTTACCCGAGACCATTTGGCCGGAACCGTTCTGCACGTTGCCCTTCGCGGGCGCCATGTGGTTGAAGAGACCGACAATTGGGTGGTGGTAGAAGGTGCTGCGGGAGAACCCTGGCACGACTTTGTTCGCTGGACGCTGGACCAAGGATGGGGCGGATTGGAAAATTTGTCCTTAATTCCCGGCAACGTGGGCACTACCCCCATCCAAAATGTGGGGGCCTACGGAGTGGAAACCAAAGACGTCTGCCATTCCGTTCGGTGGGTGGAACGCGGCACCGGAAAGGTGCACACATTTTCCCCCGAAGCGTGTCGTTTCGGTTACCGCGAATCGATTTTCAAAGGCGAATTGCGGAACCGGGCTGTGGTAGCTGCAGTCCAATTCAAACTCACCAAAAACCAACACGCAGTGCGCACGCATTACGGGTCGGTAGACGACGAATTGGCTTCCCGCGGAGAAGAACCCACTCCCATGAACATCTCCGATGCCGTCATCCGAATCCGAAAATCAAAACTTCCCGATCCCGCCGAATTGGGCAACAGCGGAAGCTTTTTTAAAAATCCGACCGTTTCTGCCGACGTGCATGCGCACTTGGTCGCAAATCACCCTTCTGCTCCCGGTTATCCCCAACCCGACGGTAGGGTGAAACTGGCGGCCGGATGGTTGATTGAGCAGGCCGGCTGGAAAGGTTTCCGCAGAGGCGATGCCGGGGTACACACCAAACAAGCCCTGGTTCTTGTGAATTACGGAGGAGCCACCGGTCCCGAAATCTGGCAACTGGCACAAGACATTGTGGCCGACGTTCATGCTCGGTTTGGTGTCCTCTTGGAGCCCGAGGTGAATGTTATTGCCTAAAAATCGGTGATGTCGGTCACCCGCTAAACCGCCTGCCGGTAGTACCTTTGAAGCTGAAACAATACAGGCCATGGCACTTTTAAAACTCTTTGGCATTGCTGCCTTCCTTCTTGCCCTTGCAGGATTGGGAATGGCCATCAAGATTTGGGGCAAAAAGGGCGGTGAATTCACCGGAACCTGCGCGAGCAACAGCCCCTTTCTCAATAAAGAAGGAGAAAACTGTTCGTTTTGCGGGGCTGCGCCTGCTGAGCAGTGCAAAAACCCGGAACCAGCGGTCTGAGTTCGTGCTCCTTTCTGCAGAAAGAAAGATAATGCGTGTCTTTACTGGTCTTTTCCAGAGATGACGCCCGGTGTGCGGTAAACCGTCCAAGAACCTTCGGCGGACCCCATGACCAACAATGCGTCGCATTCGGGGTGGGCTTTGAGCCATTTTTTTGCCTCCACTGCCCCCATGGCCACCAAGGCCGTAGCCACGCCATCGGCCTCCGCCGCAGTGCGGGCAAATACCGTTGCACTCAATACGTCCGTTTGACCCGTCCAACCGGTAAAGGGATTCAAGGTGTGCCCGTAACGACGACCCGTGACGGGGTCTTTCTTGGCGCTCCGGTAATCCCCTGAAGTCGCCATTCCCCGGTCTTTTAATTCGACGACTTCCAGAGGCTTCCCCTGTCGTTCTTCGGCCGGGTAATCCACAGAAACCGCAAACGGACGACCGTCCGGTTTTCCACCCAATGCATACAACTCCCCGCCAATTTCGACCAGGGCATGTTTCACCCCGTTGCGTTTTAACAAGCGCGCTACGCCATCCACAGAGCTCCCTTGGGCGTAGGCATTGACGTCGTACACTTTATCCGTCGATTGGCGCAGCACCGCAATCAATGCGGTATCGGACTGGGGAGAACCCTGTCCGAGTACCGCCTTTGCTCCGTTGAATCCCCACGCCGTCGTGTATTTCCCTACGGCAGGATCCATCCACCCGTTGGTGTAGGTCTTTAAGCGCATGCCCTCTTCCAAAAGGGCGAGAAACGCATCGGGTGACTCAGCACGAACGGCTGCATCCCCGCGGTTCCACCGACTCAAGACGCTGGAGGAATCCCACGCCGACGCCACGCGGTTAAAATCTGCCAAATACCGCTGAACAGAGTCTGCGAGAACTTCTGCCTCCGGGGTGCTTGATTCGGGCCAGTAGAGGACGGAAAAAGTTGTTCCTTGTGCCTCTCCCGCGAAGGAGATGGAGCCGTCGTCTTCTTTTTCCGACGGTGCACAGCCTATAGCCGCTGCCCCCAGGAACAGCGTTGCAAGGACCGTCCCTAAGCGGAAACGCCGCCGCGGCGCAAAAAAAAGGCTACCCGAAGGGTAGCCTTTTTCCTTGCGGTTGGAATTAGCCTCCAAAATCATCGAAGGCCACATTTTCAGCAGGAACCCCAAAGTCGTCGACCATTTTCAAAACGGCCGCGTTCATCATGGGAGGACCACAGAAATAAAACTCAATGTCTTCAGGAGCGTCGTGGTTGCCCAGGTACTGGTCAATCAAGGCCTGGTGAACGAAACCAACAAAACCGTCGCCTTCTTTGTCGTCCATGCTCTTTTTCGCCACCCAGTTGTCCTCGGGCAAGGGCTCAGAAAGCACCATGTTGAAGGTAAAGTTCGGGAACTCTTTCTCGATGTTTTGGAAGTCGTCCACGTAGAACAACTCGCGGCGCGAGCGTCCTCCGTACCAGTAGGACACTTTGCGGCCCGTCTTGAGGGTGTGGAAGAGGTGGAACAGGTGCGAACGCATGGGAGCCATACCGGCACCGCCACCGATGTAGATCATCTCCGCCTCGGTTTCCTTGATGTGGAATTCTCCGTAAGGACCGGAGATAGTAACCTTGTCGCCGGGCTTCAAGTCGAACACATACGACGAACATACGCCGGGGTTTACGTCTGCCCAACCGCCTTTGGCGCGGTCCCACGGCGGGGTGGCAATCCGGATATTCAACATGATGATGTTGCCTTCAGCAGGGTGGTTGGCCATGGAGTAAGCGCGGAACAACGGCTCGTCGTTCTTCATCTTCAGGTCCCACAACTTGAACTTGTCCCACTCGCCTTGGAACTCATCGGCCTTCTTGCCCAAACGGGGATGGGCCGTGATGTCCATGTTTTTGTAATCGACCTCCGTAGCCGGAACGTCGATCTGGATGTAGCCACCGGCCAAGAAATCCAAGCTCTCGCCTTCGGGCAATTTTACCACAAACTCCTTGATGAAGGAAGCCACGTTGTAGTTGGACACAACCTCGCACTCCCACTTCTTAATCCCAAAAATCTCATCAGGAACCTTGACGGTCATGTCTCCTTTGACCTTGACTTGGCAACCCAAGCGCCAGTTGTCCTGGATTTGTTTCCGGTTGAAGAAGCCCGTTTCTGTCGGAAGAATTTCGCCTCCTCCTTCGGTTACCTGGCACCGGCACATGCCGCAGGTACCGCCACCGCCGCAAGCAGATGGAAGGAAAATTTTGTTATTGCTGAGCGTAGACAACAAAGTGCTGCCGGATTCCACTTCGGAGATTTCTCCGTTGATGTTCAATTTAACGGGACCCGATGGAGAAAGTTTGGACTTCGCAAAAAGTAGAACCCAAACGAGTAGGACGGTGACCAGGGTAAAGACCCCAATACTCGTCAATACCGTAGACGCGGTGGATAAAAACATAGCGGCCTAAAATTAGAGTTTAATGCCCATGAAGCCCATGAAAGCCATGCCCATGAGACCGGTAATGATGAAGGTGATACCCAAACCGCGAAGTGGAGCAGGTACGTGGCTGTACTGCAAGCGCTCGCGGATGGCCGCTACGGCTACAATGGCCAACATCCACCCCACACCGCTGCCCACACCAAATACGGTGGCCTCGGCCAAGGATTGGTATCCACGTTCTTGTACAAAAAGAGCCGCGCCCAAAATGGAACAGTTAACGGCAATCAAGGGCAAGAAAATACCCAAGGCATTGTACAAGGCAGGTGCGAATCGTTCTACCACCATCTCCACCAACTGCACCATGGCCGCAATGATGGCGATAAACATGATGAAACTCAAAAAGCTCAAGTCGTACTGGGCCAATTCGGGGTCAATCCACGCCATGGCACCGGCTTTTAGCAATTTGGTGTCCAACAAGTAGTTCACCGGAACGGTAATTAACAGGACGAAGGTGACCGCTACTCCCAGTCCCAAAGCGGTTTTCACCGTCTTTGACACAGCCAAATAGGAACACATTCCCAAGAAAAAAGCGAAGATCATGTTCTCAATGAACACGCTCTTGATGAAGATATTAATCAGTTCTCCCATGGCTTATTACTTTTCGATCAGATCTTTAAACTTACTGCGCTGTACCCAAATGATAACTGCCACAACAATCAATGCCATCGGAGGCAGGAGCATCATGCCGTTGTTGTAATAAAATCCAGTGCCCGTCTCCGGGTTGATGTACCAGTCCGTCGGTACGACTTGGTAGCCGTACAATTGACCGGAGCCCAACAATTCGCGAATAAACGCAATGACAATCAGTACAGCGGCATAACCGGCGCCGTTGCCAATGCCATCGAGAAAGGACTTCCACGGAGTATTGCCCAAAGCAAAGGCCTCAATCCGTCCCATCAAGATGCAGTTCGTAATGATAAGCCCCACAAATACCGAGAGCTGCTTGCTGACATCGTACACGTAGGCTTTCAAAATCTGGTCCACCACAATAACCAAGGCAGCCACAACAACCAACTGAACGATGATCCGAATCCGATTGGGGATCAAGTTCCGCAACAGCGAGGTGATCAAGTTGGAGAATGCCGTTACTGCCAAAACCGAAACCCCCATAACGATGGCCGGCTGCAATTTAACGGTGATGGCCAAGGATGAACAGATACCCAAAACCTGAACCGTTACGGGGTTTTGCATATTGAATGGGTCCGAAAGGAGCTTCCTGTTTTCTTTCGAAAACAAGCCCGCTTTGGGCTTTGATTTGTCTGCAGTACTCATAAGGAAGAAACTTCAACGTTAACGGTATCCATAACAGGGGCAGCAGCCGGTGCTGCTTGTCCCAAAGTCTTCAAATAGTCCACGTAGGGAGATAAACAATCTTTGAGCATGGACTCAACACCAACAGAGGTAATGGTTCCACCGCTGATTCCTTGTACCTCGTGGTCGGTAGAGGGTTTTGCTTTAATGACCGCAATAGAAACAAAGTTTCCTTGTTCCATAATTTTCTTGCCTACAAATTGGCCGGAAAAGAGAGCCGTAGAAATTTCAGCACCCAATCCTGGGGTTTCGCCTTTGTGACCAAAGGAGGCACCAAAAACGGTGTTGCCGTCTTTCTCCAAAGACAGGTTGCCCCAAACAGGACCCCACAGCCCTTTGCCACGCATTGGAATGATGTAAAACTCTTTTCCATCGACGTTGGCTACGAACAAAGGAACTTCGCGCTCTTCAGAAGGAAGCGAAGCCGCCGTGGCCATGTCGATCTCAAAAGCCGGCTGGGTGGGATTTTCCACCACTTCTCCATTGCGAATGACCAAAGAGGATTTGATGTACTTGTCGAACGCCTCTCCGGCCTCCTCGCGGGTGACAATGACGTTGATGGAAGACAGAATCTCTTGTTTCTTTTCCAATTCAATGTTGGCATCCTGAGCGGGCTTCAAAGAAATGGCCGCATAGGAAAGCATGGCCGCTACCACCACCACCATTACGATGGAGAAAATGTACGTGTATTTGTTGCTATTGATATCCATGGGATCAAATTTTAGCACGCTTCAAGCGCTTTTGAATGTTGGAGTCTACCACGTAGTAATCGATCAACGGAGCGAATGTGTTCATCAACAAAATCGCCAACATCCATCCTTCGGGGTACGCCGGGTTGAACACGCGGATGAGAATGCCCATCAATCCGATCATGAATCCGTAAATCCACTTTCCGGTTTCGGTGTGGGAAGCGGAGACCGGATCTGTAGCCATGAATACCAAGGCAAAAGCGGCAGAACCAAAAACCAAGTGAAAATGAGGAGGAATGGACATGTATTCACGCATGGGGCCAGGGTCCATGGATCCCGCAACAGCGTTGAAGATAAAAGCCATGGTCAGGGCGCCTAACGTTCCTGATACCATAATTTTCCAGCTACCTACTCCGCTGTAAATCAAGTACGCCGCTCCAATGAGAATGGCGAGCGTGCTGGTCTCTCCAATGGATCCTGGTATAAAGCCCATAAACGCGTCCCACGCACTGTACGTGGTGGTTCCCGATGTTGCATACTGTCCCAGTGCAGTTGCACCGGAAAATCCGTCTACTTTCTGCGCCAATTCAGCCGAGTCGCCGATCCAAACCTTGTCACCCGACATGTACGTTGGGTAAGCGAAGAACGCAAAGGCACGCGCCGTCAATGCGGGATTGAGGATGTTCATCCCTGTACCTCCAAAAACTTCCTTGCCAAAAAGGACGGCAAAGGCGGTAGAAACGGCCACCATCCACAAGGGAATGTCGATCGGCATGATCAACGGAATCAACATGCCGGATACCAAGAATCCTTCGTTTACAGCGTGTTTGTTGATAAAAGCGAAGTAGATCTCAATGCTCAAGCCGGCCACATAGGTCACGGTAATCATGGGCAAAATCCGCAATGCCCCGTACACCAAATTGTCCATTGTCCAGAAGGCGACTTCGGGAGACAACCACTTGTAGTGCTGGTAGCCGGCATTGAACATGCCAAACACCAACGCAGGCAACAAGGCAATGATCACCGTGAACATGGTGCGCTTCAAATCGATGGCGTCTCGCACGTGGGCTCCACTGTGGGTGGTGTGACCGGGCACGAACAAGAAGGTCTCGATGGCATTGTGCAACGTATACATCGGGCTGCTTTCAGCCGGACGTACTTTGTCGAGGAAGTTGTGTAAAAATTTCATCGCACAGAATTAATTCATTTCGGTATAAACGGTGTCCAACGCTTCCCGCACCAACTCTTGCAGGGATTGTTTGGAGGTACAAATAACCTCGCACAGGGCAAAGTCTTCTTCGACAATCTCGTAAACTCCCAATTGCTCCATTTTGTCAATGTCGCTGGCCCACATGGCCTTCAACAATTGCACAGGATAGATGTCAAACGGGAAAACCCGGTCGTATTGCCCCGTCATAACAAAGTTCCGCTGCTCACCGTGCATGTTGGTGTTGAGCGCAAACGTTTTGTTTGGAGTTAACCAGCTGAAGAACGTACGGGAGAGCGAGAATTTATTGAATCCAGGCAACAACCAACCCAAGAAATCTGGCTGATCTCCTTCTGGCAACGTTGCTACTTGGTGGTGGTAGAAATGCAAGCCGTCGTTCAGACCGATGTGCTTACCCGAAAGAACGTTCCCGCTGATAATTCGGAAGCTTTCGCCTTTGAAATCGTTGGCCAAAATGGACGAAACGGTCGCGCCAGGAAGAACATTAACGTGCTTGGGTGCATTTACCCCTTCTCCAGATACACTAATCACCCGATCCAAACGGCACTCCCCCGTTAAAAACAAGGATCCGATAGAACAAACGTCCTGTGCGGTGAGTGTCCAAATCACTTCGCCTTTGTTGAGCGGGGAAATGTTCTGGATATGTACGCTGGTATTTCCGGAGGGATGAGGGCCAGAGAACGTATGGATCTCCACTCCTTGCAGTGCGTCAAAGGCGGGCAAAGAAACCCCGTCGCGTACGGACAATACCGTGCGATCAGAAAGCTTCTTGATGGCCTCCATTCCCGCTGCAAACGCTTGTTCGCGGCCATTTAGTTGCACGTGAACAAGGGGAGCGTGCGGAGCGGTGTCCATGGCATTCACAAAAACCGCTTTCGCCTGGTCGCTTGGTAGTGCCATAATGCCATAAGGGCGCATTTGGAACAACGACCACACTCCGGATTGAATCAATTTCTCCAGAATCCCTGCACGATCCAAAGTCGAAGGATCTGCTGTACCAAAATTTTTGTAAGAAATCGCCGCATCGGCCTCGATTTCGACAAATTGGAGTACCCGCTTTTCGCCGCGAGCCACTTTGGATACCGTTCCACTCACGGGGGAAGGCACCACCAACGTGGCATCTTTCTTGGAGTAGAAGATGGGGTCTCCCGCCAAAACGCGGTCGCCTTCCTTTACAGAAAGCTTTGGGAAGAACCCTTTAAAATCGTCTGGATAGAGCGTAACTCTTTGAGGCATAGAAGAGTGAACCAACTCTTCGGACGGTGATCCTACAAGCTTAAGGTCAAACCCTTTGCGAACGCGGTGGACTGTTGCCATGGGAAGCGATCGAGATTGAATGATTTTTCGGGCACAAAAGTACAACGCTAAGAGAAACTTTGTCCTCGCTCAGCCATTTTTTTAGACCTTTGGTACACCCACCCTATGATGCGTCCCTCCTTTTCTCACCGGATTCCCCTCCTTGTTTGGTCCTGCCTGGTAGCCGCTGGTTTCTACACGAAGTCCATGGCCCAATCCGCAGGCGATTTCAAGACCGAGGGAATCGCGACCGTTTTGGCCCATCCGGCCGGAAGACCCAACGAATTGCCGGTGGTCCGGTTTGATGCCACCGGAGGCTTGCGCTTTGCTTTTGACGACCTCTACCAACGGGCCCAGGTGCTTCAATACACCTACGTACTTTGCTCGTGGGACTGGGTGCCGTCGGACTTGATGAGCAGCGACTACCTGCGGGGGTATTTGCAAGAACCCTTGCCCAGCGGCCAAATTGCCTTCAACACCTACGTGCCTTACACCCATTTTGAGGCCAACTTGCCCACTTCAGGTATGCGGCCTTCTCGGTCTGGCAATTACCTGTTGGTCGTTTTTGAAGACGACCCGGCACAGCCCATCCTGACCCAGCGCGTGGTCTTTTTTGAAGAACTGGCGGCGGTGGGCGTGGACATCCACCGGTCCCTCACGCCCGAAACCCAAAAAACCCACCAGGAGGTGGACTTCACAGTGGGATTGAACCAGTATCCGGTGCCCCAGCCCTTCCAAGACCTCCGTGCCGTGATTTACCAAAATTTGGATTTCACGCCCCAACCCAAAACCCTGACGCCGCGTTTTGTGCGCACCGATTTACTCGACTTCAACTTCGACAACGGCGAAAACCAGTTTCCGGGCGTCCACGAATTCCGGGAGTGGGATACCAAGAACACCCAAGTGCCCTCCTTGTTTGTCCGTCGGTTCGATATCGTCGACGGGGTTTGGAACGCCTACGTAGCGACGGAACCCATGCGCGGCCTTGAAAACTACCTCTTTAAGCAAGATGCCGACGGGGCGGTCATCCCCCGCAAACAAAACGCCAACCCGGGCCTGGAAGCCGACTACCTCTGGGTGGATTTGGCCTTGGAGGACCTGGAAAAAACCGGCCAACGGAAAATCTACGTGATCGGCGGGTTCAACGGGTTCCAGCCCCGTCCGGAAGACCTGCTGGTCTACGACCCCAGTGTGAACCAATACCGAGGCAAAGTCCTCTCCAAACAAGGCTATTACAACTACTGGTACGTCGAAAAAACCGACGACGGCTGGGACTACTCCGTGACCGAAGGAAACCACTGGGAAACCCAAAATACCTACACCGTCTTGGTGTACCACCGCGAATGGGTGCGCCGGTACGACCGGGTTATTGGGGTTTCCACGGCCCGGTTTCCGCGATGATGTCTCAAAATCCAGTTGTTCCGTGCTGACCCCTTCCCCACCCTCGTTTGATGCGACTGCCGTTGGTACCTCGGTGGATGCAGCCGTTGCCTGGCTCCAAGCCGGAGAAGCGGTGGCCCTGCCCACGGAAACGGTCTATGGATTGGCAGGCAATGCCTTGGACGTACAGGCCGTTGCTACAATTTTTGCCGCCAAACAGCGACCGTCGTTTGATCCTTTGCTGGTGCACGTGGGGTCTGTGGAGGAGGCCATGCGGTACGGCGAATGGCCCCTCTGGGCCTTGAAAGCATTGGAAACCCTGGGCGGAGGTCCCCTTACGTTCGTGGTGCCCAAAAAAGCCCTTATTCCCGACTTGGTGACAAGCGGCCTTCCGTCGGTAGGCATTCGGATTCCCCGCCACCCGCTTTTTTTGGAGGTGTTAAACCGCCTCGACTTTCCCCTGGCCGCTCCGTCTGCCAATCCCTTTGGGTACATCAGCCCTACCCGCGCCCAACACGTCGTGGACCAACTGGGTGGCCGCATTCCCTATGTCTTGGATGGAGGCGATTGCGCCGTTGGCGTGGAGTCCACCATTGTGGACTGCACCCTGGACGTGCCGACGGTGGTGCGGCACGGGGGAATGGCCTTGGAGGAGGTGGAAGCCCTTTTGGGCCGTTCGGTAGCCGTGCGTACCCACAGCACCAGCCGGCCGCAGGCCCCGGGCCTCTTGGAGAGCCACTACGCTCCTCGCATTCCCTTGATTTTGGTCAACGAAAAAGACCCCGTCGAAGTGCCTTGCGGGTGGGCCGCCATTGGCTACCACACCATCGACCACTGGATCCAAGTCAGCCCGGACCTTAGGTGGATCCTCTCCCCGTCCAACTCAGACCAAGAAGCCGCCACCCGGTTGTTCGCCTGTCTGCGCGAGGCCGACGCCAGTGGCGCACAAGGAATGGTGGTTTCCCGCGCGCCGGAACACGGTTTGGGACGGGCCATCAACGACCGCCTGCAGCGGGCGGCCCATTTCGGTTAGTTTTTGCGCAGAACGAAGTTCTGCCCCAGGTACACCTTGCGAACCTGTGGATCGTCGGCCAGTTCTTGGGCCGTGCCGCTTTTGAGGATGCTGCCCTCAAACATGAGGTAGGCCCGGTCGGTAATGGCCAGGGTTTCTTGCACGTTGTGGTCGGTAATCAGCACGCCTATGCCCTTTTCCTTGAGCCGAAGGACAATGCGTTGGATGTCTTCCACGGCAATGGGGTCCACGCCGGCGAAGGGTTCGTCGAGCAGGATAAATTGGGGATTGGCGGCCAGGCAGCGGGCAATTTCAGCGCGTCGTCGTTCGCCGCCGGAGAGCAAATCTCCGCGTGTATTCCGAAGGGCGGTAAGGCCAAACTCTTCCAAAAGCGCTGCACAGCGGGCCTTTCGCTCGTGGAGGGTTCCGGGTTGGAATTCCAAAATGGCCATGACGTTGTCCTCCACGGTCATTTTCCGGAAAATGGAGGGCTCTTGGGCCAAATAGCCAATACCGGCTTGGGCCCGTTTGTACATGGGGGCTTGGGTCACGTCCAGGTCATCCAGCAAAACCGTCCCCGCGTCGGGGCGAATCAATCCTACCACCATGTAAAAGCTCGTGGTCTTACCCGCGCCATTGGGACCGAGGAGTCCCACGATTTCCCCTTGGGCCACTTCGAAGGAAACGCCATGCACCACGGTGCGGCCGCGGTATTTTTTCTCGAGGGACTGCGCCCGGAGTCGTTTAGCCATTTTCCTTTGCTTTTTCCACGCGTCGAACCACCACAATCCCGACTTCGTACAGCACCATGATGGGCAAGGTGACCACCAACTGGCTCAAAACGTCTGGAGGGGTAATGACCGCCGCCACAAACAAAATAATCACCAAGGCTACCCGGCGCTGTTCGGCCAAGAATGCCGCAGAGACAATGCCCATTCGTCCCAGAAAATAGAGCAAAATGGGAAGCTCAAACAACAAGCCGCAGGCCAGGGTAACGCTGGCCACCATAGACAAATACGAACTGACGTCGATCATGTTTTGGATGTCCGACGAAACGGTGTAATTGGACAAAAACTGGACCGAAAGGGGAACAATCAAAAAATAACCAAAGGCCGCTCCCGAAAAAAAGAGGGACGAAACAGCCCCCAAAAAGAACCGGGAAGATTTGCGTTCTTTCGGGGTCAGTCCCGGAGCCACAAAACGCCACAATTCCCATACCACGTAAGGGAAAGCAATCACCAAGCCCACCATCACACTCAACCAGATGTGCATGCTAAATTGGCCCGCCATGGTGGTGTTGATCAATTCAAAGGGAAGTTCTTGAATGCACAACTCCGGCCAGTTGAGCTGGGCTCCC
>JBIIBX010000160.1:0-3446 GCA_044239185.1 Schleiferiaceae bacterium
ATTAAAAAATAATTGCTGCTCCTTTTAAGAAAGGCCCACAAAGTGGGCTTCATCACGAACGGGTTGTACGTATGTTTGAAGTTTGCCCAGGCTTTGTTGTGAATCGGGTCGTAGACCGCGTTGGGAGCGATTAAGAAGAGTTCATCTTCGGAATTGAAAAAGAGATCCGAAATCCGTAAGGCCTTTTTCAACTCGAGGTGCAGCTGGGTTGAACAGTCTTCTTCGTTGAGCGTGAAAATTTTTCCGTTTGCCGTTCCAAGGTAAATTTTATTCTTGCGATCCTTGGCGATCGATAGGTACTTTTCGGTCGTGTCGGAGATAAAGGTTCGGGTTAAAGTATTAACATCCCAGCGCAAAAGTTGTCCGCTTGCATTCAGGGCATAAATGTTCTCGGTTGTAACGAGCATATCCGTAAACACCGGATTTGCTTTTTTCAAAGTGTCCGTTTGGGCAGAACTGCCTCGTGCAAGGAGCAAGAAAAAGAAGAAGGAAAGTAGTACTCTCATCGCGTACGATTTAGTCCCCCATGGGTTGAAAGAGGAACCTAAATATAGAGCGAATTTGCAGATCGAAAGGCCTCCAGGGGTACAAAAGGGTGCATGCCCAGGGTCTTTTTGGAGTAGATTTACGCCATGGATAACCTCGCCGCATTAGCCCCTCTGTTGATCTCCGTCGCTCTCTATTTTCTACTGGTAGTTCGCATGAGAAACCGACAGGAAAAGGGACTGGCTTTATTGACCAACGACCAACGCGGACAGTTGGTGCTCGATTTGAAACCCGTTCGCAGTTGGACGCTGTACCTGCTTTTAGGAATCGTCGCGTTGTACTTCTTGGCTATGGTCGTTTTTGAATTGGATTCCCGAATGGAGTATTATTTACTTTTCTTGTTCCTGGTGGTGGGGACGCAATGGGGAATGGGATTTTACACGATGCGGGTTCTTCGCCAGAAGGGGTACCCGGATGGCTATGTAACGCTGACCGGAAAATTGGCTTGGATGCGACTCCTGGCACTGGGCATAATGGCTGCCGGAGTTGCGGCCAATGTGGGCTTTGCAGCGCTTGGTCTCAATTAAAATGTTCGGCGGAAAAGGTCTTCGTTAAAAGGCTTTTTCCCGGCGGGTCAGCAACACCCCGACCCCGGCGCGCAGCTCGTTGCCTTTGGGGTCCAGGGGCGGTTGAGGGCAGCTGCGGGGGCGGAAGCTGCGTCGTCGGATGCGGAAACGGCCTCCGCGTTATTGGCCAGACCCGGGATGCCGCATTGGTCCTTGGCCAGGCAGTCCGTGTGCTTGGCGCGCAGGTAAAAGACTCCGTCGGCAAAGTCCAGGGCGTAGGTTTCAACCGTGCGGCCTTGGTATTCCACTTCCACGGAGAACGTCGGATTGAGCTGCAACGCCCGGATGGAACCGGACAAAATGCGCCCAAACTTCTCCACGGAAAGCCGGTGGTCCACATCGGTGGCGGTGAACAGCTGAAAGTTGATCCAACCCGTTTTGCGCACTTGATCGCCGCAGTCCACAAAATACTTGTCTACCTGGCCGACTTCCGTCACGTGAAAATGGGGCGGAACCCGCGTGCCGTCGGGCAAAACAAAGACCAGTTCGGAAACGGAGGTTAGGGCAGATTGGACGTCGGAAAGGGTCATGGCGGGAAGGGTTTGGGTCAGGAAAGGCATGCTTCCATTGGTACAATGCAATATTACGATAAAAGATCAAAAAAACCCCAGGAATCCGCCAAAAGAATTCGGCAGGGGGGTCGAAATTCGCCCCTTGGTGGCCATGTGGAAAATAGTGCCTACCTTCCCTTTTGGTAAAAACAACTATTTCTAATCGAATCCTTCCAACGCCAAGCCCGTTGCCGCTTTTGTCCGTTTTGAACGTGCACGGGGGTGCACCGGCGGACGCTCCCGAGGACCTTACACACCGAGCGGCCATGCCTGCACCTTTCTGGATCTCTTTTTCGCAGTCTTGGGTGCGTTTTTCCCCAACTTTGAGCGGAATGCTGGCGCTCGTTGCCCTGTGCGTCACGCCCAACCGGGCCGTGGGGCAGGTGGTTCCCGTGGGAAGCGGCAGTTACACCACAACGTTTCCGGGGGTGGACGCCGCCGGCCGCAACGGGTATCCGTCGGGCACTCCGTTTACCACGGGAACCGCGGCTACCAAGCCGGTTCCTACCAACGACTGGTGGAGCAACAAGGTCAAGAACGCCCATTCGGACAACCTGTTTACCTACCCGTTCACGCTGAAAACCAAGCCGTCGGGACTGGTGGTCACTTACATTCCCTGGGGCCCCATAGACAACATTGAACCTGTGGTGGTGGGCGTGGCCGGACTGTCGGCTTCCAGCGCCAAGGTGTCGGATTTTGGCGACTGGACGGTGACGATGGATTGGACGTCGGGCAGCAAGAATTTCACGGCCCAAGCGGGGATGGGCATGCCTTTTCTGCATTTTACCAAGGCGTCGGGCGATGTGGCCACGGTGCAGGTCAACCAAGGGACGGTGACGGTAAGCAACGAGGTGCTGGTGATTGAAAACGCGCGCAACGGGGCGGATTTTGCCGTTTACGCGCCCGCAGGGAGCGTTTGGACGCAATCGGGGTCTACCTACTCCAGCACCTTGAACGGCAAGAATTACTGGTCCTTGGCGTTTCTGCCGCTGTCTGCCGCCAACCTCTCCACGGCTGCACAAGCTTGGAAAAAGTACGCTTACGTAGTGCCCGTTTCCACCCAAGCGCTGTGGTCGTTTGACGAGGCGACGTCTGCCGTGACGACGCATTTTCAGACCGTGGTGGACGTGAAGGAAGGGCCAGACAGCCTGATGCTGCAGGGACTTTTGCCGCACCAGTGGGCGCACCTGACGCCGTCCAGTCCGGTCCTCAGCAGCACGGTGTTTCCCACCGTCCGCGGCACGCTCAAGTGCATGGAATCCAACGACTTTTGGGTGAAAAACACGTTTTACGGCATTTTGCCCACCCTGCCCTACGTGGACCTGCACAGCCCGTCGTTTCAGCCCGGATTGCTGGACCAAAAGGTATCCGTGTTGCAGAACGACGCCCTGGCCACTTGGACGGACAGCTACAACGAGGGGCAGGAGATGAACCGCCTCATTCAGACCGCGCGCATTGCCGAATTGACGAAGGACTCCGTGGCTTTTTCGTTGCTGTTTCAGACCGTGAAAGACCGGCTGGAGGATTGGCTGTCTGTGCAGTCCGGCGAGGTGGCGTTTCTGTTTTACTACCACGCGCCCTGGTCGGCCTTGCTGGGCTACCCCGCCGGCCACGGCCAAGACCTCAACCTGAACGACCACCATTTTCACTGGGGGTATTTTATCCACGCGGCCTCCTTTGTGGAGCAATTCCAGCCCGGTTGGGCCGCCCAGTGGGGCGGCATGGTGCAGCGGTTGGTGCGCGACGCAGCCTCCCACCGCCGGGACGATCCGTGGGTGCCCTA
>JBIIBX010000161.1:0-3429 GCA_044239185.1 Schleiferiaceae bacterium
GGATTTGTTAAAGACCAGCAACCGATGGCCGTCGGGATTCCACTCCGCCAATTGCTCCCACAGCGTGTTGGTGGGGGCGGGGTCCTCGTTCCACCGGGTGGAGTCCACCACCAAAACCAGCAAGGCAGCTTTCTTGGCAGCGTCCATGGAGCGGTCAATGCCCAGTCGTTCAATGGTTTCGTCGGTCTCGCGAATTCCGGCGGTGTCAACCAGCCGAAAAAGCACGCCCCCGGCAGAAAACCGTTCCTCCACGGTGTCGCGCGTGGTTCCGGGAATGGCGCTGACCAGGGCCCGGTCTTCGCGAAGAAGGGCGTTAAGCAAGGTGCTCTTTCCAGCGTTGGGGGCGCCCAGCAGGGCTGTTGGAACTCCCTCTTTCAGGGCCTGGCCCAGGGCAAAGGTGCCTACCAATTGCCCAATTTCTTCCTGCAGTCGATTCAGAAGCTCCAGCAACCGCTCGCGGGAGGCAAATTCGACGTCTTCTTCGGAAAAGTCGAGTTCCAATTCCAGCAGGGCGGTGGTGTCAATCAATTCGGTGCGCAAAACGTCCATCCGTCGGCTAACCGAACCCTTGAGTTGGCGAAAGGCAAGGGCGTGGCCGGCAGCACTTTCCGATGCAATAATGTCTGCCACGGCCTCGGCCTGGCTCAGGTCCAATTTGCCGTTTAAAAATGCTCGTCGGGTAAATTCACCGGGCTCGGCCAAACGGCATCCCTGGTGAATCAGCTGCGAAAGGGCTGTCCGAACGATGTAGGGGGAGCCGTGAAAGCTCAGCTCGACGACGTCGTCCCCGGAGTAGGAGGCAGGGCCGCGGTAGCCCACCGCCACCACCTCGTCCAACAAAGCGCCTTGGGCGTCCAAAAAGGTGCCAAAGTGGGCCGTTCGCGGACGTTGCTCCACCCACGGTTGGCGGTTCGCCGGTTGGAAAAAGGCCCCCACACATTCCCACGCACGCGGCCCGCTGATGCGAATCACCGCCAAAGCCCCTTGTCCCACCGCCGTGCCCACGGCCACCACGGTATCCGAAGGGTCGCCCAAAGAATGCCTAAAATCCATGGGCCAAAGGTACATCACGCAATTTGGGAGTACCTTGGTAGAACCAACCGACTTTGACTGTGTCTGCCTTGAATTCCATGCGTTTGTTACCCAAGGGCCGTTGCTCGGCGCCCATCCAACGTGGATCTGAAGCCTTTGCGCTGGTTTTTGGGTTGTTTCTCGGGCTCTTAGGGACCGGCTGCCAGCCGCACGAGGCCGTTTCGAAGTCCACCGAGCGTTTGTACGACTGGGCCGGCTCCAAGCGCCTTGTATTCCTCAACGGCCAAGACACGATGGTGTACCGCACCATTGGCCAAGGGCCGGACACCCTGTTGCTGATCCATGGATTTGGCCCTTTTCCCGCGGCCCAGTGGGAGCCCCAGGCCTTGGCATTGGCAGACTCCTCCTTTGTGATCATTCCAGATATGCTGTTTTTTGGCCAAAGCAACGGCCCAGACACGGCGCTGATGCCTCAGGACCAAGCTGCCAAATTGGAGTCCCTTTTAGACGTCCTTGGGGTGCGGCGCTTTCGGTTGGCGGGGCATTCTTACGGGGGATTGGTTTCTTTGGCGTTGGCCCAAAAAATGGGACCCGATCGTGTGAAAGCCATGCTTTTGATAGACCCCCTTAATCCGTTCTTCCCCAGAACGGTACTTAACGAAGTAGAGCGGGAAGCAGGCAAGCCCATTGAACACGTATTGGTCCCGTCTGCCCCCAGCGACCTTCCTCTGCTGCTCCGCTTAACCTTTAGCCAAAACGTGAAAATACCGGAATCCCTCAGCCAAAAGATGCTGGAGGCCATGGTTCAGAAAAATCCGACGGCCCAGCGCTCCTTGCTGCGCGTGCTCAAACGGCGGGAACCGGAAATCCGGTCCATGCTTCTTCCCCAAGGAATCCCAACGGTTTTGGTGTGGGGCGCCAACGACCAGTTGATTCCCCTCTCTTCGGGGGTGGAACTGCAGCGGGCCATGCCGGGCTCGATTCTCTTGGTCAAACCCCACAACGGCCATACGCCCCATTTGGAATCCCCGGTTTCCGTCATTCAGATTTTTCGACGGTGGCGTGCCAGCCAGGGGGTTCCGGTAGCGCCATCGATTTAGTAGGTCCTGCCTGGCTTTTACAAAAAGAAGGCGCGTTTTAGGGGGTGCTAGCCAACCAAAACGCGCCTTGTTTGTGGAAAAACTTCACCTATTTAAATGGGTTGGAGAATTTAGGGTCAGTTCCCAAGGTTGGATCGGACAGGGTCCTCATAAACGCCACCAAGGCCGCCTTTTGGGCAGGTGAAAAATTGGGATTTAGCGGAGTGCCGTTGGGTGTCCGAAGTTCCGGAGACAGGTTGGGGTGGTTTTGCACGCCCGTGCTGTAGTGGTCCACCACCTCCTCCAGTGTAGCGAATCGTCCGTCGTGCATGTAGGGAGCGCGCTCTGCGATGTTTCGGAGGGAGGGAACCTTAAAAAGTCCATTTTGTGCGGGGTTTCCGGTGGTTTGTCCTACCCCGACGTCTGAGGTGGAAACCAAATCGATGCCGTTGTTGCGCGGTCCAGGCGCGGTAAACGCTTCCGTTCCGTGGCATCCTATGCATGCACCTGGGGCGGGGGGGCCTCCGCCGGGGGTGATTCCAAAGAACAAATTTTTACCCTGATTTTCTTGGGCCGTGAAATTGGGGAATGCCACACCAGGCCCTGCCACTTGAGCGCGACCCGCGTCGTACCGGCTTTGGTACGAAATTAGGCTGCGAACGAACTGCGCCAGCGCTTTGGAAATGCGGTCCGTTGTGATGTCGGATGTCCCAAAAGCCTGCTCAAACAAGGGTGGGTAGTAGTCCTTCTTCTGGGCACGGGCAACCAAAGAGTCCAACGCCATGCCCATTTCCACAGGGTCTTGGAAGGGCATGAGAACTTGTTCCTCCAACGAGGCAGCGCGTTCGTCCCAAAAAAAGCTCCCGTTGGCATAGAAGCGAGCATTGGCAAGGCCCATGGAGTGTCGCCCCGTGCGTCCACCAGCAAAACCACGACTGAATTGTGCGGTATCTCCAAAGCCCAACCCAGAATGGTGGCAGGAAGCACAGGAAATGCTCCGATTGGCGCTGAAGGTCTTGTCGTAAAAGAGGACCCGACCCAAGGTGGCACCGTAGTCGGTTACCGAATTGTTGAATGGCGTGTTGTCCCGGTTTATGACATTGCCAGCCTCAAAATGAGCAGGCACATTCGGGTTGCTGTAGTTGTAAGGGTTCTTTGGCAGGTTGAGGGCCAAGGAAACTGGGTCTACGGGAGTTTCCGGTTGGCAAGCAACCGTACCCACCAACAAAACCACACCGAGTAGGATGGATGTCCGCGCAAGGAAAAAAGGAAACTTGGGCTTTATCATGGACATAAGAGTAAAAGTACCCGGATTCGT
>JBIIBX010000162.1:0-3407 GCA_044239185.1 Schleiferiaceae bacterium
GTGGTGATGCGCTTGAGAAAATCCGACGGGAAGGCCTCAAAATCCACCACGCACTGCAAATTGTCCAGGCAGGATCCGTCGTTGATGGCGATGAACCGGTTGCTGCGAAAGGTGCGCACCCAGCCCTGGACGAGGATGGGTTGGTCGGACGGCGATTTTTTAAGAATGTCGCGGATGGCCTGCTGTGGCATGATTCGTGATGGGGTGTTTTTTATCCTTACAAAAGTGCGCAATTCCGTTCATATAGCGCACCGCTCCCCGCAATTATTGCAGTGCCAGAAAATTTCTTTGCGTTTTTGCAAAACGCAGGAAACATTTTGCTACAAAAAACGTTTCCTTGGTGTACCTTTGCACCCCGATTCGCCAATTGACCATGGAAGAAGCCCCCAAACTGAGCATTGCCGAGCGCGCCATGGCGTTGTTTCAGCGCTTTGGATTGCGCGCGTGCACCATGGACGACGTGAGCCGTGAGTTGGCCATCTCCAAAAAAACGCTCTACAAGTTTTTTACCAACAAAGCCGAATTGGTGGACGGAAGCATCCGGTCCTTCTTTGAGCGGCAGATGGCCAAAATGGAGCAAGTGTCCGCCGAGTCGGAAAATGCACTGGACGAATTGTTTCGCCAGCACCAGCAGGTGATGGAAATCGTGGCCGGCAATGGACCGTCCATGCTCTTCGCCATGAAAAAGTACTATCCGGAAACCTACACCTGGTTGATGGAGCGCCGCAAGCAAATGGTGCTGGAACGCACCCGGGCCAATCTGGAACGCGGCATAAAAGAAGGGTTGTACCGAACCGACTTGGTTTCCGAATACGCGGTATGGTACCACTACGCCCAGATGGTTGCTCTGACGGAGATCGACTGGTTTCCCGAACACCTGCTCAAAGACCGCCATTTTTACCACTACGGACTGCGTTCGTTTATGCTGTCCATCGTCAACGATAAAGGCTTGGCCTACATGGCCGAGCACCCCCTGTCTGAATTGAAATTGAATTAAAACCATGAATAGAAGAAAAGTTGGGGCAACTGCCGTCTTGGCCTTGTGGGCAAGCATGGCGGTGGCTCAAAGTGCCCAAATGCAAGTGAGTTTGGCCCAGGCCCAGGCCCTTGCGATGAAGTCCAATGCCTCCGCGCAGATCAGCGACTTGGAGCGGCAAGTGGCCAAGACCACCATTTGGCAGAACATTGCCATCGGATTGCCGCAGGTGAATGTGGCAGGATCCTACACCAACAACATCGAATTGCCGGCGCAATTCATTGATTTTGGCGGCACGGGCGAGTTGACCAAACTGACCTTTGGCACCAAGTACGCCAGCGCGGGAAACCTGAGCGCGAGCCAGTTGGTGTTCGACGGTTCCTATTTTGTGGCGTTGTTGGCCACCAAGGTGGTGACCGAAACAGCCGAATTGGGCTACCAAAAGTCCTTGCAGGACGTGCGGGAGCAAGTGGCACAAGCCTACCACCTGGCCGTGGTAACCGAACGGAATGCCCAAGCCGTTTCGGCGAACCTGGACCTGACCAAGAAGCTGCTGGAAGAAACCAAAGTCCTTCAAAAAGAAGGGTTCTTGGATGCCACGGACGTGGATCAGTTGTCCTTGGTGGTGGGGAACTTGGAAAATTCCCTGGGTTTCTTGAACAACCAAAAAGAAGTAACCCAAGCGCTTTTGAAACTGCAGATGGGCGTGCCGCAAGCCACGTCGTTGACCCTGACCGACGCCTTGGAGCAGTTGGTGCTTTTCACAGAGACTGGCAGTGCGTTGCTGGGCCAAGGGTTTGACCCCAAAAACCACCTGGACTACCGCACCATGGCCGTCAACCGCGAGGGGGCCAAACTCAACATGCAAAACGAGTGGGTGTCTTTCTTGCCCAAGGTGTCTGTGGCCTATGGAGCCAACGCCAACTACGTGAGCCAGACGGCCAATGTGTGGGATCCCACCGGAACGCAGGCCGCCAATTTTGCTTTTAGCAGCTGGGGGTTCAATGCTACCATGCCCCTCTTTACCAGCGGACGGCGCGTGGCCCGGGTGAAGCAGGCGCAGCTCAAGCTTCAAGAGTTGGATTTGTTGATGGCCAACACGGAAAGCATGCTAACCATGCAGTACAAATTGGCCCGTGCAGAATACAGCTTTGCCTTGAACAGCTACCTGTCCCAAAAACGCAACGAGGCACTCGCCAAGTCGGTTCGGGACCGCATGTACGCCAAATTCAAGGAAGGCGTCGCCTCCAGCCAGGAATACACCCAAGCGGAAAATCAATACCAGCAGAGCGTATCGGCTATGCTGAATGCCGCCAACAACGTGCTCAACAAGCGCGTCGCCTTGGAAAAATTGCTCGCCAAAGACCTTCAATAATCGTTACTCCAGACATTCCCTTTTTGACCATGAAAAAATCCCTGATTTGGGCCATTGCACTGGGTGCCGTGGCTTGCTCCAACGAAAAAACGACCGACCTGTCTCAATTGCAAGGCGAGCGGGACTCCTTGGTAGCCATTTCCCAAACCGCTGCCGCCCGCATCCAAGAAATCGACGCCGAATTGGCCGCCTTGGACAGCACGCGCGATTTGACGTCTGTAACCCTCTTGGAAGTTCAGCCAGAAAACTTTGTACATGCTTTTGAGGCTTTGGGCAAGGTAGAGGCGGACCGTTCCGTGAACTTGTTGCCTGAAATGGGCGGCCAAATCAAGCGGGTGTTGGTGAGCGAAGGCGACCGTGTAGCCGCGGGCCAAACCTTGGTGGAGATCGACAACTCGGTTATGCGGAGCACGCTGGATGAAATTAAGAAGTCCCTCAATCTGGCCGTGACCTTGTTTGAAAAGCAGGAGCGCCTTTGGAAGCAAGGGATTGGCAGCGAAGTGCAGTACCTGCAAGCCAAGACCAACAAAGAGTCTTTGGAGCAACGGATCCAGACCCTGCAAACGCAGATGGCCATGACCCGCGTGAAAGCTCCTTTTGCCGGCACGGTAGACGAAATGAATGCCAAGGAAGGGGAGTTCGCTGCTCCGGGAATGGCATTGGGCCGCTTGATCAGCGCCGGAAAGGCCGCTGTTACCGTGGACATCCCCGAGTCGTACTCCAACGTGGTGGGCAAAGGACAGAAAGTCGATTTGCTCTTACCGTCCATCAACAAGACGCTGGAAGCCCGTGTGACGCAGGTGTCCGACTACATCAACCCCGATAACCGCACGTTCAAAGTGTATGTAAACTTGCCTGCAACGGGCGAATTCAAGCCCAACATGCTGGCCAAGGTCCGCGTTCGGGACTACGAGGCCAACCAAGCCCTGAGCGTGCCCTCCGCGTTGGTGCAACAAGACATGAACGGCGCCCAGTACGTGTTTGTGTACAAAGCGGTAAAGGGAGGAATCGGCCTGGTGGAGAAGCGTCCCTTTACCGCTTTGTACACAAACACGT
>JBIIBX010000163.1:0-3405 GCA_044239185.1 Schleiferiaceae bacterium
CTACGGCCTCTGCCTGCCCCACCCAGGTAAAAACCGTTCGGTGGGCGTCTGCGTTGGTGTCGCGGTGCAGCAGGTACACTCCAGGAACGGAGCGAACGACGGCTTCCATCGCCTCCAATTGGACGTTGTCCCGTCCTTCGGATACATTGGGAATGCATTCCAACCACCCGGTCAGGCGGGGGTCGGTCCATTTCCTGAGGGGCAAACGTGCGTCGGTCATTCCAACGGGGCCTCCATGCCTCGAATAAAGTCAACCACCAAGGCGGCCAAGGCCTTGGCAACGCCGGGAATCGGACGTCCCTCTGGATCGATGGCGTGCGCTTCGCACAGGTGGAGGTAGGCGGGACGCTGGGTTTGTGCTGCTTGGTAGACTTTTTGGCGCAACGATTGTACGCCAACGCCGGTGGCACTCTGGGCACTGGAGGGGAAGTTAGACGCTACATCGACGTCCACTTCCAATCCAAAGGGGGCGTCGGGGCTCAAAAACTGCAGGCATCGCGCAAAGGCATCGTCTTCGGTCCATTCCTGGCGCACGGCAAACGACTCGTAGGTGGCATAACTGCGCTTTGAATCGCCTGCAAAGTCGTTCCAAATGGCCTCGGGGGTGTAGCTCTCCTGCAGGCCCCATACGGCGTAGTGGGAAAGGGCACCGGCTTGCCGGGCGGCGGTAAACCCGTTGCCGGAATGCCGACCTTCCAGGGGACGCCAGTCCGTGTGGGCATCCAGGTTCAAGGCGTCGAGCGGCGCTCCCCGGTACGCAGAGGCCGCGGCCAATAGGGGATAGGCATTGTTGTGGCCGCCGCCGAGCACAACCGGGATTTTGCCGGCTTGAAAAATAGAAAGCAGGGCCGATTGCACCCGATTATCAACCTCGGAAGTAAGCTCGCGCAGGCGTTCCAAATCAGCAGGTTGGCGGGAATCCAGTCCTTGGGAGAGGCGCTGGAGGTCATCGACCTCGACCAGCCCCCATAAGCCCACCCCGGAGGGAGTCCAGCGGTTGGATTGGAGGTTGCACAGGGCGCGAAAAACGGCTTCGGGGGTTTGGGCCGCACCGGCGACGCCCCCGTTGGCGCGTACACCGATGTCTTCCGGGATGCCTACCAAAACATACCGCACGTCGGGCCGGTCCCAGGGGGAGTTCTCCAAAACCTCGCCCCAGCGGGACTCGCCGATTCGTATCTGGGTATATTTTAACATCTTAAAAGCCTCTAATTAAAGTTCTATTCCTTTCTTAAACACCCTGTCGGCATGATTTTCTCCAAACCGGTAGGGGAAATAAGCGAGGCTGGGAGCGGGGTGGGTTAAAACAAAGTCGGCTTGCTTGCCCACCGAAATACTGCCCATTTGCTGTTCCCATCCCAGGGCGTAGGCCCCGTGCAAGGTAAGCCCAACCAACGCCTCCTCGGGGGTCATTTTGAGGTGGGTACAGGCCAAGTTCCACAGCAAAAACGCGTTGCTGCAGGGAGAAGATCCCGGGTTAAAGTCGGAGGCAATGCCAACAGGAACCCCCCGATCCAGCAACATGCGGGCTGGGGTATAGGGCAACGGCAAGAAGTGGCTGCATGCAGGCAAGGCCACGGGCAGCGTGCGTCGGAGTCGTTCCGCATGGGGGAGGGGACTTTGGGCTTGGTCGGCCCATGCCGCCGCCAAGGCGGCGGCATCGGCCTCCCCAACCACCTCCAAATGGTCCACGCTCCAGGCGCCCGCCGCCACGGCGGCCGGCACCCCGCCCAACTCCGTGAACTGATTCACATGCACCTTCACGGGCACATTCCAACGCTGGCCGGCCTCCAAAAGCAAATCCAAATCGTGCAGGTCAAAGTATCCGTCCTCCACAAAGGCATCCAGAAAATCCACCAAGCCTTCGTCCACCAAGCGAGGAAGCCAGTCGTTTAAGGCTGCCGCCACGTACGCCGATTTGCCTCCGGGAAAATCCCTGGGTACCGCATGCAGTCCCAAAAACGTACTCTTTATATCCAGCGGGCTTGTTTCCTTCAACCTCCGGATTACCCGCAGCATTTTTCGTTCGGCTTCAAAGTTCAAGCCATAGCCCGATTTGATTTCCAAGGCCGTGGTGCCGGTTTTGCTCAGGGCGACCAACCGCCTCAAGGCGTCTTCCGCCAGCACTTCTTCGGGGAGTTGGTCCAACGCCCGGGCGCTGTTGAGAATCCCTCCGCCGGCCGCCGCAATTTCTTGGTAGGTGGCACCGGCAATGCGCTGGGAAAACTCGGTCTCCCGCCAAGCGGCAAATACCGCGTGGGTGTGGCTGTCCACAAATCCGGGAAGCACCCACCGCCCGCTGCCATCGATTTCCTCCGCGTTTGAGGAAGAAGCTGCACCGGAGCGCTGCTCTTCCATCCGCAACTCGGCCATGGTTCCCCAGCCCGAAATGCGTCCATCCTCCCACTCGAGGTAGGCATCGGTCACAATGGAAATTTCATTTTGCCGTCGACCCGGAAGTACTCCGGGGGCTTGAAGGGATGGCTCTTGAACCAAGGCCAACCCGTTGAGGTGAACAATTCGCTTCCGCATGGACTACGAAAGTACAAAAGCCCCTACTTTTGGAGCATGGCAGGAAACACTTGGGGACAAATCCTTCGCTTGACCACCTTTGGGGAGTCCCACGGGGCGGCCATAGGCGGAGTTTTGGACGGAATGCCTGCGGGCGTTCTCCTGGACGTGGAAGCGGTTCAGCACGCGTTGAACCTGCGAAAGACGGCGGAAAACCCCTATGCTTCCTCCCGAAAAGAACCCGACGCCATTGAATGGCTCAGCGGCTTGGAGCCCGCGGAAACCGGTCAAATGAGGCGTTCCTTGGGCACGCCCATTGCGTTCCTGGTCCGGAACCAAAATGCCCGTTCCGAAGATTACGAACCGCTGCAAAATGTTTACCGGCCGTCTCATGCGGATTACACGTGGGAAGCCAAGTTTGGCCTGCGCGACGCCCGGGGAGGCGGTCGGTCTTCCGCGCGCGAGACGGTTGCCCGGGTGGTGGCAGGAGATTTGGCCCGCCAACTCTTGCCTTCGTCGGTGGTGGCTACGGCGTTCGTTTCGCGTTTAGCAGGCATTGCCTCCGACCCAACCCTGTTGGATAATCAGGATGCATCCACCCTGAAGTCCTTGCGCGATTCCCATTTTTTGCGGTGCCCAGATTCTCAGGCGGCGAATGCCATGGAGGCAAAATTGCGGCAATTGAAAGAACAAGGGGACACCGCCGGCGGGGTCATTGCCGGTCGGATCGACGGCGTACCTGCAGGCTGGGGCGAACCGGTTTTTGATAAATTCCACGCTGTCTTGGGGCACGCCCTGTTGAGCATCAATGCGGTCAAAGGGGTTTCGTTTGGAAGCGGTTTTGACGGGGCGGACGCCACGGGAAGCGCCCACAACGACGCCTTTACTGCTTTG
>JBIIBX010000164.1:0-3347 GCA_044239185.1 Schleiferiaceae bacterium
CTTCCTCTTCTTCTCCGTCCTGGTCTTGACCGCCCTTGTCCGCTGGGAAACCGACGAAAAGCCTTTCTGGAAATCCCCGGTTTTTTGGGCCATGGTGGTTCTCAGCGTCATCTCCTACCACATCCGAACCGCCGGCATTGCCCTCGTAGGCGCCGTAGGCCTCTACCTGCTCTTCCAAAAGCGCTGGGTCCCCGCCGTCGCCTACGGCGCCGGCTTCCTCGCCCTCAGCCTCCCCTGGTACCTCCGCGGCAAAGCCCTTGGCGGCAACGGCTACCTCCAGCAACTCTTCCGCGTCAACCCCTACCGGCCCGAAGAAGGACTGCTCGACGGCAGCGGCTGGGTGGACCGCATCGTCGCCAACGCCACGCGTTACCTCACCCAAGAAATCCCCAACGGGTTTTTCCCCGCCTACGAAGTTTCCTACCAAGACGAACAGCTGATCTCTTATCCCGTGTTGGGGCTGGCCCTGCTGGGCCTCATTGTGTGGGGGGCTCTCCGCATGCCCAAATTGCGCTCCCTCTACGCCGGGTACCTGGCCTCCAGCGGCGTCATCTTTCTCCTCTGGCCCGACGTCTGGTTTGGCGTCCGTTTTTTGCAGCCCCTGATTCCCTTTGCCGGATTTGCGGCTTTGGTCGGCGCGTGGGACCTCCTCCAGCGTTTGTCCCAAAAGACGTCCATCGGGCTGTTGGCCCATCCGGCCGCCCTGGCCATTTTCTTGCTTCCTGCCTTCGGCAAGGCCACCACAGTCCAAGACCCCGTCAGCAACCACCCCTGCATTTTGGCCCAGGTCAAAGCGTCCAAGGAGCCGCACCTGTCCAACTTCAACAACTACTTCTACCTGGGGTCCTACGTGCAGCAAAACACCCCCGAGACCGCGGTCATCTGCACCTACAAACCCGCGCTTTTCTACCTCTACGCCAACCGAACCTGCACCAAATTTGAATCCTCCACCAATCCCGACGAAGTCATCGCCGGCATGGAGCGGTCGGGGGTAACCCACGTTGTTATCGACCAAATGGGCTATGCCTCCGTGGGACGGTACTTGGTGCCCGCCGTTCAGCAGCGACCCGAACGTTTCCGCTTGGTCCTGCAATTGCCCAACCCAGACACGTATTTGTTGGAATTGTTGCCGGCTAAATCCGCGGCACCTGCACCTGCAACTCCTGAACCGGGAGGCGACCAAGGAGCGAAGCCGTAAGCGGGCTGCTGGCCGTTTACTACCAGCCGCCGGATGCTGACCGGCCAGCTGCTTGCGATCCTCCTGTAACCGCCGCCTTCTACGAGCAACCTCCGGGCCTCAGGTCCGCGCAAAAGCGACCAAAGGGGGCAAAATCACCCCGGTCGGCCTGCCCTTCGGAATACCCTCCGATTATCGGTCCCATAAGAACTTGGGCATCGTGTAAGCCAGTTCGTCCACCAAGGCTTCGACGGCGGCATCTCGGCGAGCAAGTTCGAGCGATTGCTCTTCCAAAACCATGGTTTGGTGGCTACGACCAACTACCTCCTCGGCCCACGCGCGGGCTTTGCTTCGAATAAGTTCCTCCAAGGTGGCCTCTTTGGGCACCAAGAAATAGCACAACTCCAGATCCATGGCCTCCGCAGCAGCCTTGAGCGACGAAATACGAACCAAACCATCGGACTCGTTCTGTTCCAATTGGTTTATGCTCTGTTTGCTAACGCCCATTTTTTTGCCCAGCTGTTCTTGGGAGATGCCCAGCGTCTTGCGAAAAGTACGAATCCACCCCGTTCCTGGGAGGGGAAGGGTACGTATCGCCAACAGCGAGTCCAGCTGGAGGCTCAACTGTTGAACGCGAAGATGGCGGGTTTGACGGTCCATGGTTTCGAAATTATAACCAAAAGTAAAGATAATACTTGACTTAAATACTTAATTAGTCAAGTTATAAATTGACTTTTTGACTACTCATCTGCGTTTACCCCGACGGCCACGAACCCGCCAGACGCGTGCCCGCTCCCAAAAAAAGAAGGCTCATCGAACGTTTGTCCCCGCGTAAGCAGGCCAAATTTCAGAAAGTCACGTTTTTCACGGGGGCTCTCGGAATCACCCCTTCACCCACCGAACGGCGTCCGCTCCGCGGCGGAACCAGTAGACCCCAGTGGGCCACAGGCGGGTGTCTACTTCCAGAACCGCGTCTTCAGAAGCCGGAGCCGTCCACATCGTCCGGCCCAGGAGGTCGGTTGCGGTCCAGTCGCCGGGCGCGCGCAGCGCGCCCGCTGGCCCGTGCAGCACCACCCGGTCTTGGCCCGGATTGGGATAGGCCACCAAACCCGGAGCAGGGGCCTCGTCGTCGTCCAGCCCAATGCGGTAAGACAGACGAATGTCGTCCAGGTAGAGGTTGTTGCCGCCTCCGTTGATGGACTCAAAACGCACCATCACCTCGGGGGCCGTCGCCGCTCCGGCAGACAGCACCACACTCAGTTCTTTCCAGTCCGTGGGCTGGGGAATGTAGCCCACCGACGCGTACAAATTGGCCGTGGTGTTGAGTTGGAACGTGGTTACAATGCGCTCCAGGTTCCAGGTGGAACCGCAGTCCCGGCTGGTGTAAATCCGCAATTGGTCCGTGTTTCCGGCCAGCTTTTTGGCAAAGGCCACCCAAAACTTCAGCGTCAAGGTGCCGGTGCCGCCGGTGGCCACGGGCGCCGAGGTCAGAAAGTCCCCACCGCCGGGAGATTTGACGTCGAAGTGCCGCAACCGCACGGACCGGGCGCCGCTGTGGGCCGCCGCAGTGGTAGACTCCCACCCAATGTTGTCGCCGCTTTCTTCCACCGTCCACTGCTTGTTGGGAAGCACATTTTCCATCGTCCAGCTGGGGGTGGCGACGGGCGGAGCGGTTGCCGGGTGCACCGTGATGTAAGCGTCGCGCGTGACCGTGGAGGAGCCGTCGGGATTGCTGACATTCAATTCGACCTTGTACTGACCGGGCTGCGTAAACCGCACCTTCGGATTGCGGGTCATCAAATGGAACTGGTTGTTCTGGTAGGCGTCCATGATGGTCCAGTGGTAGAACAACGGTTTGTAGCCAATCGCCAACTCCGTGAACTGGACGGAATCACCGGCGCAAACAAACCGACGGTCCGACGTCCAATTGGTTACGGGAATGCAGGTGGGCAAGGGGACCGTGGCACCTGTGGCTACCAAGTTGGAAGGCGACGTGAGCGAACCCCGCAGGTTGAACGAATTAAGCACCGCCCAAGCGCGGGAACGCTGGTCCAACGTAAAGGTGTTCATGCAGTTGTCGTCGGAGTAATCCATGTAGTTCTCCAACATGTCGGGCAAATCCGGGACGTCGTTGGTGCAGGTGTTCTGGGTTTTGTTGCAGCCGTCGGAC
>JBIIBX010000165.1:0-3326 GCA_044239185.1 Schleiferiaceae bacterium
CAAACTGTTTGCTGCCATGTGGGAATACCGCCGGTGGCCGTGGCTGTTCAAAAGCGGTGGGCCCGGCAGCGGTTTGTACGTCACCCACGACGGCGGAGACACCTGGGTCAAGCGCACAGACAAAGACGGGTTGCCCGCCGGAGACCTGGGACGCATGGGACTTGCCGTATCCCGCACCCACCCCAACATTGTGTATGCGTTGGTCGAAAACAAAGAGAAAAATGCCCTGTACCGCAGCCAAGACGGCGGCGTAAAGTGGACGCGGATTTCCGACGAAGAAGAAATTGGCAACCGCCCCTTCTACTATTCCGAGATCTATGTGGACCCTTTCCGGGAGAACACCCTGTACTCCTTGTGGACCTTGGTGACCAAGTCCGAAGACGGGGGCCGCACCTGGAAAACCATTGCCCCGTACAACAACATCCACCCCGACCACCACGCGTTCTGGGCCAGCCCTACCGTTCCCGGCTACTTGATTGAGGGCAACGACGGCGGATTGAACATTTCCCACGACGGTGGAACGACCTGGCGGTTTGTCGAAAACCTGCCCCTGGCGCAATTCTACCACATCCGCGTGGACAATGCAGTGCCCTACAACGTCTACGGAGGGATGCAAGACAATGGATCGTGGCGCGGCCCGGCCTACACCTTCAAAGACGCAGGAATTGGCAACACCGAGTGGCAAGAGCTGTACTTTGGCGACGGATTCGACGTCGTTCCGCACCCCACGGACCCCAACACGGCCTACGCCATGGCCCAAGAAGGCTACTTGGGACGGGTGGACCTCTCCACCGGTCACGCGGACTTTATCAAGCCGGTGCATCCCGAAGGCAAAAACCTGCGCTTCCACTGGAACGCGGCAATTGCCCAGGATCCCTTTGCCCCGGACGCCATCTACTACGGCTCGCAGTACGTGCACTTTAGCCCAGACCGCGGCCAGAGCTGGCAAATCATTTCCCCGGACCTGACCACCAACAACCCCGAGAAACACAAGGCGCTGGAAAGCGGCGGACTGACCTGGGACGTTACCGGTGCCGAAAACCACACCTGCCTGCTGGCCATTTCCCCGTCGCCCTTGGAAAAAGGGACGCTTTGGACGGGGTCCGACGACGGCCAGGTCCACATCACCCGCGACGGTGGAAAAACCTGGACGCTGTGCACCCCCCGGATGGCCGGAATGCCCAGCGGGGCGTGGGTTCCCCACATCCACGCCGGCACGCACCAAGCAGGAGAAGCGTGGGTGGTCGTGAACCACTACCGCCAAAACGACTTTGCCCCCTACCTCTTTTACACCGCCGACTACGGAAAAACCTGGAAGAACCTGACCCCAGCCGCCAGCGGGGTCCAAGGCCACACCCTGAGCGTGGTGCAAGACAACGACGTACCCAACTTGCTCTACCTGGGTACCGAAACCGGCCTGTACGTGAGCGCCAACAAAGGGCAAAGCTGGCAAAAATGGAAGGGCGTTCCCACCATGCCGGTGCAGGACATGGCCCTGCAACCGCGGGAAAAGGACTTGGTCCTGGGCACCTTTGGACGCGCGGCGTGGATTTTGGATGACTTGGAACCCCTGCGCGCTTGGGTGAAGCAGCAAGGAACGCCTGCAAAGCGCACCTTGACGGCTTTTGCCATTCCCACCGCCTACCACGCCATCTACGCAGAGTCCGACGGCATCCGTTTCCAAGGAGACGCCATGTTCAAGGGGCAAAACCGCAGCCGCGGTGCCCGGATGAGCCTCTACGTGGTCCGCGACACCGCAGACAAGGCCCTGAAAAAGGAAAAATACATTCGAGCAACCGTCTATGCCGCAGACGGCGCCAAAGTGCGGACCATCGCCCGCAAAGCCCCCGAAGAAAGCGGCCTGATCCGCTGGAACTGGGACCTGCGCGCCGCCGGCGTGGAGTCTCCGTCGTTGGAAAAACGCGAACGCGAAGACGGTTCCGACCCGTGGGGAGGAGCCATGGTCCGCCCCGGAACCTACAAAGTGGTGTTCCAGTACGGCACCCACAAAGACTCTGCCCAAGTGCAAGTGCTGGACGACCCGCGCGTCCGCACCACCGCAGCGGATTGGACGGCCTACACCGACTTTTACTCGGCCTACCAGGCCCAAACCAAGCGCATGACCACCGCCGTGGAGCAGCTTCGGCTGGCCAAGGAGCAGATGGCCCGCATGGAGGCCCTCTTGGGCGCTGCCACGGATACCGCCGCTACCAAGCCGTTGAAAAAAGCCCTGAAAGCGGCCAAGGACAGCCTGGAAGTGCAGCGTTTGGACCTCTACGGAAAGGAAAACCAAAAAGGCTACTACGAACAGCCCCAAACCTGGTCCAGCCAGGCGGGAACCTTGGGCGGGTACGTGTGGAGCCTGCGCGGTGCACCGTCGCCCAACACGATGAACCAATTCAAGTTGTACCAGGAGCAGACCGAACGCCGCATCCGGAACATCAACGCGTTCATCGCCACGGACTGGCAGCCTCTGGCCCAATTGTGGAACGACACTCCGGTGCTTTGGCTCAAGGCCCTTGAACCGGTGAAGTAAGCGCTTTTTAATGAGCTATTAAGCCCTCTGGGCGCCCCTGCGGGGCGCCCAGAGGGCTTTTTTCTTCCCAGAACTTGGCTGCCGCTTACGACCGCGGCTGGCAGAGTTCCACCAACACGCCGTTGGCGTCTTTGGGATGCACAAAGCACACCCACATATTCTCCGCCCCGGGCTTGGGTTCGTCGGACAGCACCTGAAAACCGGCGGCCTTCATCCGGGCCATTTCCGACCGGATGTCGTCTACCGCAAAGGCCGTGTGGTGAATGCCTTCTCCGCGTTTGGCGATGAACTTGGCAATGGGACTGTCTGCGTGCATGGCCTCCAGCAGTTCCACTTTGTTGGGTCCGGCTTGGAAAAAGGACGTGCGCACCCCTTCGGTGGGCACTTCCTCGCGCCGGTAGGGGGCTACCCCCAACAAGGCCGTCCAGCGGGCTTCGGCCTCCTCGAGGTTGGCCACGGCAATTCCGAGGTGTTCAATTTTGTTCACAGGACAAAGGTAAGCCGCGGTCTCAGTCCCTCAGCGCCTGCGAACGCACCAGTCGGGCGTACAAACCGTCCTGCTGCAAGAGGGAATCGTGGGTCCCGGATTCCACCAAACGGCCTTCGTCGACCACCAAAATGCGGTCCGCGTGCTGGACGGTGGATAGCCGGTGGGCAATGACCACAGCGGTGGTGTCTTGGAGCAACACATCCAAGGCGGCCTGCACGGCGCGCTCGTTTTCGGCATCCAAGGCGGCGGTCGCCTCGTCCAGAAGGAGAATGGGCGGATGGGCCAACAGGGCGCGGGCAA
>JBIIBX010000166.1:0-3322 GCA_044239185.1 Schleiferiaceae bacterium
TCCACGGTCCAGCGGTTGGCGGTGGGGTTGGGGCGTACGGTGATGCTGCCGCCCCTTAATTCCTCCGACGCAAGTGTGCTGGCAAAACGAACGTCGTCAAAATAGAAAGTGGACTGCGCAGAACCGTTGCCCACTTGCGTGCTTCCGGCCACAAAGTCGAACAAAAAGGCGAGGGTGGGCATGTCGTTCAAAGCACCGGCAAAGTCAAAGGTGAGGGTTTCCCACTGGCCGGATTGGGTGGTTTGCACGCTGCGTTCCACGCCCCAAAAGGGTTTCTCTGCCTTCAAGGTCACGGGAGTTCCCACGGGGGCCGACGTCCATACCTTCATGGAAATTTCGGAATCGGCGGTAAAGTCGATGGGTTGGGCAAAGGTGATTTTGCTTCCACCGAAGGGAGCACCCAGGTGCCGAACCAATTTGGCCACCGTCGCGCTGGGGTTGCCGGTATTCACCTGCGGATTGGGTACCACGCTCAGCTGGGCACTTTCGAAACTAAAGAAGTGGTCGGCGGTTGCGCCGGTCTCAAACGTTAGGGGAAGCCCGGCCAGCGGGGTTGCAATTGTTCCGGCTACTTGCTGGATGTCGTCGAAGTAAAACGTTTTGCCTCCTCCGGCGGTGAAGGGCTGAGGCATCAAAACCAAGTCGGCGCTGCCGGTGCAGGCTGGAATTCCAAAGTCAAACAGCAGCGTTTCCCACGATCCGGAGACGGTGGTCACGGCGTCCACCTCCCCGGTGTAGGGAGATTCCAACTTCACTTTAATTACGGTCCCGACGGGTTCCTGCGTGAATACTTTGATGGAAAGCACGCTGCTAGACGCGGCAGAAAAATTCAACGCGGGCAATCCCGTCAATTTCCCCCCGGCCCACAGGTCGCCGGCATTCACCTTCACAATTTTCGCGGCGTTGGCGCTGGGATTGCCTACGCTGCTGGGGTTGGGCACCACCGTGAACGTAGCACCGTCGTACCCCTGCATTCCCGCGGTTGCCGACTCAAAGTCAAACGAAATGGATTGGGCGTAACCGGTGGTCAAACCGGCGAGTAACAGGGTGCTGAGTAACGTTTTCATGCAATGTGGGTTTAGAAGCCGGTAAGTGACTTCCAAACAGATCGCAGGGAAGGGCGGCGGTACTCGTACAAGATACGGTTTTAGTTTTGCCGTTTAGGCTGTGTTTTGGCCCTTTTTACAAAAGCGCCGTATACCCTTATAGACACTAACTTGAACTTCTTTTAAAACTGAAGAACCTCATGAAGAATTCGTATCTCTATCTTTTTACTATTGTCCTTTTCATGCAGACGGGAATGCAAGCCCAAAACATCAAACGCATTTCGGCGATGCTACTGAATAAGAACTATTCCCAGTTCGTACCGAATTATCCCATTTATGTTATTGACTCCGCTACCGCTCCGGTTCCCTCTGTAGCCACATATACCTACACAACAAACGCCAACGGAAGAATCGTCGACACCCTTGCGCTCCAGGGCACCGTTGGAAGTTTGTTTTTCCGCGCACCGGACAGCTGCGGTTTTACCCAGATTGTTCTGGGTTACGGGGCCAACACACCTTTCAATATGACACAAGCAGGACTTGTTATGTGCAATAAAGTGGTTGTGCCGCCGCCCACGATCCAGTGCCAGGCCGCGTACATCGTGGATACCGTCAATTCGCAGCCGGGAACGGTCTATTTGTGGAATGTGTCCACCCATGTGCCCACCTCTCCCAGTGCCAATGCCCTTGTTTCGTATGTCTGGGATTTTGGAGATGGAACGACCTCTAATTTGGCTTTTCCAACGCATGCGTACTCCGGTCCCGGGACGTTCCCCATCTGCGTTGCCCAAACCGTTGTTGAAACCACTTCCATGGGTTTTACCACCTGTACCAGCATCCATTGCGATACGGTTACCGTCGATCAAAATGGCCAGTTGATTTACAAGGGAAATGGTATAGGTTGGAACCTCGTCGTATTGGATCCGGCCACCATTGGTGTGCAAGAAACAGATAAATCACCGGTCTCCTACGGTCCAAACCCAACAAAAGACGTTTTCTATCTCCATGTCCCAACCATTGACGACCGGGGGTTCGATATAACCATAACCGATTATCAAGGTCGACCTGTGTGGAAGCGCGCCGATGTTCAGGATGCTCAAATGGAAATAGATATGACATGTTTTGCCCCCGGGTTGTATTGGGTTCGGTTGGATACGCCCCAAGATACTCAGACCTTCAAAATTGTCAAGAACTGACGAGAAAGTGCAGTGCCGCTTGGAAACGAGCGGCACTTTCTTTGCATGGATTCCATACCAAAATTGATTGAGGCATGCCTAAGGCGAGAACGTCGGGCAGAGAAGGCCCTGTACGAAATTCATTATGGATTCCTAATGAGCCTCTGTGTCCGGTATACATCGGACCGTGAAGAAGCTAGCGAGCTTGTCAATATCATTTTCGTCAAGGTGTTTTTGTCTTTGGGTACTTTTGACCCCACACGTCCTTTTATTCCATGGCTTAAAAAAATAGCCATTCGGACGGCGATTGATGAACTGCGCAAAAAGAGCCGGCTGCCTACCTTTTTGGGGTTGGAGGATAACCTGGTGGAAACGGAAGATTCAGGAAGCGAGGAGGAATCCGGGGTTGCGCGCTATGCTTCCAATCTCTCCCACGACGAGCTTTTAGGTATGCTGAAACAACTTCCGCCACCGCTCTGTACGGTTTTTAATTTGTATGCAATTGATGAGATTCCACACGAACAGATTGCCGTTCTGTTGGACATTTCTACGCGCACATCCAAGCGCCATTTACACAACGCAAGGCAATTTTTACGTGAGGCGATTCTACAACGTGTAGTTCAAAAAGAGGCTGGGTATGGAACAAAATGAAATCGATCGAATTTTTCGGGAACAAATGAAAAAGGCGCAGTACCCCTTTGATGAATCAAATTGGGAACAGTTCTCCAAAGTGCGGTATCCAAGACCGTACAAAATCAAGTTGCCTTGGGTTGCGGCCCTCCTGCTTATCGCGGCTGGGTCGATTTGGGTGGCAACGAGAAATCCGAAAACCGTGACTATGCCTTCGAAGGAATGGGAAGGCGCGCACCAACCCACTCCCGTGCCCTACCAAGCCAAGGACCGGGGCCATCGTGCGCACCCGAGGCTGGAATCCTCCGATAACGCCATGCAACCCATCCAAGGAGCGGAAGAGGTTCACATTCCAATTGCCGGTCAACGCCCAGGGGAAGCTCCGAATGACCCCATGCAACGCATTCCAAGAACAAACGAGGCGCACATTTCGATTTCCAATCAACGGACCGTGGACTTGCCTCTTTTTCC
>JBIIBX010000023.1:0-13184 GCA_044239185.1 Schleiferiaceae bacterium
CCCGGCCCCGGCTTCCACGAATTGTACACCAGGCTAACGTGCAGCACCACGCCCAGCAGCATCATGACCGCTCGGAGGGCGTCCAAGGCGTCCAGCCGGCCCGAAGGGGCGGAGGCACGGGGAATCCCGGTGGAGTCATGGGACGAATGCTGCTTCATGCGGCTGCAAAGGTGCGTCAAAAACGAGCGCAAAATCCACGGAAACGGCTCCAAGCAAGCACCTTGCGCTGTACCTTTCTTGCATGAATTCCGACGAACGCATGGCCCGCCTGGTGTTTGGCGCCATCTACCCCCTTTACGTAGCCAAAGTAGAGCGCAAAGGTCGAACCCGAGAGGAACTTGACGCTGTGCTCCAGTGGGCCCTTCAGGTGGACGACGCTGGTTTGCAAGCCGCTGTAGCCGCGGAATGGACCTTTACCGAGCTGTTTGACCGCATGCCCCTGCATCCCGATACCGCCAAAATCACGGGCACCATTTGCGGCTACCGGGTAGAAAACATCGAAAACCCAATCTCGCAAAAAGTGCGCTACTTGGACAAAATCGTGGACGAATTGGCCAAGGGGTGGTCCTTGGAGAAAATCAAACGCTTGCCGACCCCCGCGAAACGGTAAGCCGCGCCGCGTTCAGCCAAAACCCACGCGTTCGGCCAGAACCCCCGCCGGCCTAGAAAAAAGTAAAATACACCGCCGCCTGAACGCGGCGCACGCCCTCCATGCGGTAAACCAACCGGCCGCTGGCATCCACAAACCGCGCCCCGTCGAACCGCGCCAGCAGCTGACCGGAGGCGGAAACGATGCGGTCTCCGTCCATCCGCCCCAGCAGCCTCCCGGAAGCGTCCACCAGTCGGTCTCCGTCCACCCGGCCCAAAAGTCGGCCCGAGGCATCCACAATGCGCATTCCGTCCATGCGGCCCAACAGGCTGCCCGAGGCCGAAACCAACCGGTCGCCGTCCCACCGTGCGACGGAACTGCCGGAAGCAGAAACGATGCGCTGTCCCCAAACAGAGGGCGCTGCAAAAAGCAAAAAGAGTCCGAGTAACAAGACGACGCGCGGAGTGTTCTTCATGGCTGCTTGGCTGACCTTACTTCAATCGGAAATTGATGGGAATGGTATACGTAATTCGAACCGGCTTTCCGTTCACTTTGGCTGGCTCCATGCGCGGCAACATTCTTATCACGCGCGCGGCTTCCGCATCCAATTCGGGATCCGCCGAGCGTGCCACCTCCACATTGGAAACGTACCCGTCCTTCTCAATGATAAAACGTACATAGACTTTGCCCTGAATGTTTAAATGACGGGCTTTGGGGGGATAGGCCACGTTGCGAGAAACCAGCGCCATGATCATCCGATTGAAACATTCAAAACCTTCTTCCCGCGACGCGGCCACAGCTGCTTCGCACCCCGGGTAAATCGGCAATTCCTCTACCGCCGAAATCAAGAGGGCCGATTTGCCTTCGGGATCTTGGACGCTATCGACCTTGGGCGCAATCGTGTCTTGTCCTGCCAAACCGCGCACCGGAGCTCCCGTCACCCCGACCTCGGCCTGCATGGGCTCCACGGCAGCTACTAAAAAATACAAAAACACGGCGGATGCCGAAACCGTCGGCAGAAAGCGAAACTTCATGCAGCAATAATTTAAAGGAAACGAAACAAACATACCGAAGATACACAAATTGGTTATCTTCGTTATTACGAAAGAGTAACCTATTGATTATGAAACTAAATCAAATCGAACGCGTGGTCATTGGCATCGGAGCAGCTGCCGCCTTGCTGTACCTGGCCGGCCTGACCTACGGACCGCTCAAGCCCTACCAAGAGACCTTCCGCATCGTGGTCTTGGTTTCCATAGCCGTGTACATTGTGTACACCTTCCTCCTCCAAAACAAGGAAAGCGACGACCGTGCCGCCTTGGAAGCTCAGATCGACCGCCTGCAAGCCACCCACCGGGACCTCCAAAATGCCAAAGCCGAAGCCGATGCCCAACTGGCCGCCCTGGAAACCGAAGTAGCTGCCTTACGCGCCACCGTGGGCCAGGTAGGTGCAGCGGCCGCCAAACCCGCCGCTTCAACTGCCAAGCCGGCCGCAAAACCCGCTGCAGCAAAGACCACAGCCGCGAAAAAACCCGCTGCTCCCAAACCGGCTGCTGCCGCCAAGAAGCCCGCCGCGGCCAAGAAACCCGCTGCAGCCCGCAAACCGCAACCCCCAACCGCGGAATAACGCGCCTCCAAACATTTCAAACAAAAAAACCCAGACCGAACGGTCTGGGTTTTTTTTGGTGGTAGCCCCTATAGGAATCGAACCTATATCTCAGGATCCGGATTCCTGAATACTATCCATTGTACTAAAGGGCCATCTAAGCGCCTGCAAAGGTACGAAATTCCGAATAAATCCGCGCCGACTTCCTGCGTCCGCTCACCGAAACACGTGAACCGCGCCGGCCGCTTGGCCCCGAAGACCGCCTTGATTGCCGGCTTTCACGGACACAAAATACACCCCTTCCGGCACCGGTCGGCCGTTGAACGTTCCGTCCCAGGTCGCTCCGCGTTCCTCCGTGGTGAAGACGCGCTGTCCCCAGCGGTCGTGGATCTCCCAGCGAAGCCAGTCGTGCCCCACCACTTCCGGCATCCAAAAGTCGTTTTTGGCGTCGTTGTTGGGGGTGACCAGGTTGGGAAGCTGAATGCGGATGGCCGACCACAGGTCCACGCAGGCGGTGTCCGAACACCCTTCCGGCGAAGTGACCACGACGCAGGCCACGTAATGCGTATCCGGAACGTAGGTGTGCACCAAGCCCGGGGTGGTGGCCGTGGTTCCGTCGCCCAGTACCCAGGCAAAGGTGGAGCCTGCCGGGGCGCCCGTCACTTGGAAGCCCACTTGGGCACTGTCCGGGTACAACCGGGTCCGCGTCGGGATAATTCCTATTTGGGGGTAGGCGCCAATGCGTACCTGACGCAGCCAGGTTCGGGTGGTGGTGCACCCTCCGGCCACGGAAACCGTCAGCCGAACGGTGTATTGGCCCGGGGCCGCATAACAATGGGTCGGGCTCCAGGCGGTGTCCGACGTGCCGTCGCCAAATTCCCACAAAACCGACTGCAGCGGGTAGCCCGGCGTGAAGGTGCTGGTATTCGTCCAGGTTACGCAGAGCGCGCCGCACCCGGTGGTGTCCGTGGGGGTTGCGGAGAGGTTGGCGCCCGGCAAAACCGTTACGGACGGACGGGACAAGGTGGTGGTGCAGCCGCCCAAGGTGGTGCCGCTCAAGGAAACCGTGTACGTGCCCGGGGTGGTGTAGCAGTGCGTCGGATTAAAACCGGCGGCCGTCGTGCCGTCGCCAAAATCCCAGTTGAGGCCGGTAACCGCCGGGCCGCTCACGGAGCCCGCAAAGGTGGGGCAAACGGTGCCGCACCCGGTGGTGTCGGTTAGGGATAGGGTCAATACGGCCTTGGGCTTGGCAACCACTTGAATGGTGTCCGTGTCTTGGCAGTTGTAGGCGAAGGAAATGTCGTCCAGGGCAAAGTCGTTGCCGGCAGAAGCGGTGTAGACGGATTCGAGGGTCACCAAGGTGGTGGCGCCGGTGCCTGCCGTGAACACCTGCTGGTGCTGGGTCCAAACCCCGGTGGTCAGGGGGGCGGCCAAGACCTGCCCCACGTTCACGTTGTTTACTTTGGTACGAACGCTGCTGGCGGGAGTGGCCATGGTTAAAATCCAGTACGTCATGGTCACCTGCGCGCCAGGAGGCAGGGGGACGGCCTGCTGCCAAAAGACTTTGTTGGCGGTTACCGACCCGTTCACGGCCATGTACATACCGGTTCCGGTGGTGTGGTCGGGCCAGGCGCTAAAGTTGGGATGTACCAGGTTGGCGCTGGTGGTAATGGCGTAGGTGCCTTCGTTCCAGATGCTGGTCGGGTTGAAAACGTACTGGGACGTAAAGCCGGTGTTTCCTTGGGTAAACGCCCCGTTTACAGCATTTTGGGATCCCGTGCCTCCGCTGGTCACGTAGAGGGTGGTATTCTGGTTCGCCGTCACCACCGGGTTGGCGCAGTTGGTGCAGCTCAACGCCGGATTGGCGGCCCAGGTGTAGGTGCCGTTGCCGCCGGTCACCAGCAAGGGGACTTGGTCGCCCAGGCAGGCATTGACGGTGGTTGGGCTCACGGAAATCTGGCAGGACTGGGCCTGGGCAGCGGTTTGAAACGCCCCAAAACCCGCCGCCAGGAACAAAATCCCGGCACGGCCTCCGATTTTGGAAACCCAACGATGTAGACGGCCTATTTTCATACCTTTAGAGAAGCCGAATGTACAAACAACGGCCCATTTTTCCACCCAAAAACGAGTCAACATGCGCTTCTTCCTGATGATTGCCGGCCTTGGACTTTGCACCGCGTGCCAAACCACCCCTTCCTCCGCGCCCACCCCGGCGGAAGAGCGTGCCGTTGTGGCGGAAGTCCTGGACCAATGGCACCGCGCGGCGTCCACGGCAGATTCGACGGGCTACTTCGGGGCCATGGTACCGGATTCGGCGGTTTTTATTGGCACCGACGACACCGAATACTGGACGTTGGAAGACTTCAAAACCTGGAGCCGGCCCCATTTTAAAAACGGAAAGGGCTGGACCTTCCTACCCACGGTACGCAAAATCCACTTCCACGCCTCCACGGCGTACGTGACCGAGCAACTGGACTCCCCGCACATGGGCGCATGCCGCGGAACCGCCGTTCTCCAAAAAACCGACGGAACCTGGGAAATCGCCCTCTACAGCCTGAGCTTTTCCGTGCCCAACCCGCGGGCCGATGCGGTCATGGACGCCCTCAAAAGCCCCGATTTCCCTTCCGAAAACCGGACCACGGGGAAATAACGCCCGGCAACAGAACGCCGACGGGTGTTCGGGCTAAGGCAGCACCACCCGTTCGCGGTGAACGCCGCCTGCGGCGCGGGTTTCCAAGAAATACACCCCGCTGGCGAGTCCCTCCACCGACAGCTCCAAAGGCACGCCGGCTTCCACCCGCACGGCCGCAGAACTGCGCACCAGGCGTCCTTGGAAGTCCCGCAATTCCTGGGAAACCTCCACGGATTCCCACGTCCGGATGGCGGTGTACAAACGGCCGTCTTCGGCCGGATTGGGATACACCAAAACGGAGATTCCCGGCAAGGTTGGCTCGTCCTGGCCCAAAAGAACCGACGGTGTGGCCAGTTTTTGGTCCGTGTAAATGCGGTATTCGCCCGGTCCAAAGGACATTGTGGTGGAGGCGTTGGTCACCTGGATCGAATCGCCGGAGAAGTAGTCGTACCACCATCCCACGTGGTGGAAAGGCACATTGACTGCCGTTGAGTAAACGTCGAAGTTGCCCAAAACCAGCGCATTGAACGAGTTGGCGTCGGTCAGCTTGAGGTACTTGGCAGCTCCCCCCGCCTGGATTTGGTAGTTCGACGTGCTGAAGACCGGGTAGGTGGTTTTCAGGTGCAAAACGGCTGCCGTCACATCGTACAACCGTTTGCGCTCGGGCACCTGCAGGTAGTTCCAGCGGGGCGGCTTGTTGCAAATGCGGCACGGGTTGTCAATGGACTGGTCGTAGCCCATCTCGGTGAACATGTAGAGCATTTTGGGTCCGGGAATCAAATGGCCCAAAACGGATACCAACTCCATCCGGCGCATCGAAATTGCGAGATCCCGAACGCGGTGATTGGGATTGCTTTGACGGCCCAGTGTTTTGACTTTGAAGGCAATGCGCTCCTCGTCGTGGCTGTCCAAATAGGAAATCAATCCCGGCTGGTTCCAGTTCCGGTTTTTGTACGATGCCCAGCTGAAATTGGAAGTTGACGGGAAGCCCATGGCGCCCTCGTAAAACTGGTGGCAGGTGTTGCCCCACAGCATCATGCCGTAGTCGGCCAGTTGCTTTTCTTCGGCGTTGTCTGCCCAATGCTCCAAAATCACGTAGGCATCGGGGTTTACGTTCCATACGGTATCTGCCAAACGTTTGAGGTAAGCAATACGTTGGGCGTTGTTGCTCACGTTGCCGGCGTTGGTCATGCCTTTGGTGTAGTCAAATCGGAAACCGTCGACCTTGTATTCCTGCAGCCAGTAGGTGTTGATGCGGTCCATGTAGTCGCGGACTTCGGGCTTGTCGTGGTTGAAGTCGAAGCCCCAGCAGTACGGAGGATGCGGGCAAACCGCATTGAACCACGGGCTGTTGGCCGCGGGGGCGCCGGCGGCAGCATCCCAGTACATGCGAACCAGGGGACTTTGGCCAAAAACGTGGTTGAAGACCTGGTCCAGAATCACCGCAATGCCGCGGCTGTGGCAGGAGTCGATCAGGGCTTTGAAATGTTCGGGCGTGCCGTAGTACTTGTCCAGCGCCATTTGGTAACTCGGGTTGTAGCCCCAGCTCTCATTTCCTTCAAATTCATTGGTGGGCATAAAACCAATGGCATTGATCCCCAAGCGCTGCAGGTAGTCCAGCGTGTCCAAAATGGTTTGGTAACTGCGCGTGCTCACAAAGTCCCGCACCAGCAATTCGTAAATGACCAGTTTCTCTTTGGCCGGCGGGGTAAAAGCCGTGTTTTTCCAGACGTACTGGGGTTTTCCGGGGTGAATCAGCGTGGCGTGGCCGGTGGTTTTCCCGACGGGGTACGGATGCGGATTGGGGTTGTTCAAAACGGAAATTCCGCCGTCGTTCGACGGGTCCAAAATCAACTCCGAGTACGGGTCCGCAATCTTCAACGAGCCGTCGATCCAGTACTGAAAGGCATAGCGCTGGCCGGGGGTGAGCGTCGGCAGCACCTTCCACCAGGTTTTGCCGTCGGCAGACCGACGCAAGGCGTACGCCGTGTCCGGCATCCAGTTGTTGAAGTCGCCAATGACCAAGATGTTGTTCTTAAACGGCGCCATCAACTTAAGGGCTACCGTGCTGTCATTCAAGTAATTAATTCCATACTGCAGCCCAGAGGGGGGATTCTGCACCACCGGAGTGGGCATGCCAAACACGCGCAGCGTGTCCCGAGCAATGGCCCCGCCTGCACCGGTGGCCGTCGCTACCAATACGTGGCTGCCCGCTGAGGCGGTGTAATTGTGGGAAAAAGCGAGGCCGTTGGCCGACGATTGCGCCACCACGGTCCCGTTGTCCGTCAGCGTCCATTGGGAACTCTGGTTGGCCGCCAAGGAAAGTGCCAACACCGTGCCCGGCGCAACCACCGGATCCTCCGACGGAGCCAAAAAGGCACACAACAAACCCGCATTGGCCGGGTAAATCGGATAATAAATGTCCGACCCGTCGCTGGCACGTCCCACCACAGTCCCCGCCGCATTGCGGAACACAAAAGCCAACTGCTGGATGGACGCTCCCGCAGCGGGAGCCCCGTAAAACGTCGGAATGTAGTACTTGATGCGGTGCTTGTTGTTGCCCAAATCCGTCATCAAGACGTTGGGACTGGGTTGGCCCCACGTCCCCTGTACGTTCTGCCAGTTGGAGGGCGACGTGCTGCTGCTGGTGATCAACCCGGCGTGCGCGTACACCGGCGAAATCCCTACCAAAGCTGCATTTCCCTGGGCCGCGTTGTACACCACGGTAACCGTGTCTTGAGCCGTCGGGAAGGGAGGCGTGACTTGGAGGATTTGGGCTACGCCTGAGGAAAGGCTGCACCCAGCGAAAGCCGCTGCGAGAAAAAATCGGTTTGCAAACATGGTAACAAGATACAAATTGGATGGTGTAAAAAATACACGAATTCGGCGATCGGTGTACTTGCCTCATTCGGGTGCTCCACACCCCAAGGACGCCTGGGTCAAACAACCCAATCCATCATGGCCTTTTTTCCTTGGGAGAATCGTAGTACACGAGCCGGGCTTTGTAATCCAGCTGGTTCCAGTAAGGCACATCAAAGCGAAGGCAGGCCAAGCCGGCCGTTGGAACATGTTCGACGCGTTCCCGAACACACAAATTGACCAGTTCGGTGGTCGCGGGATTGTGGCCAAAGACCATGATGTCTTGGTCTTCGTTGGGCAGGGTGCGCAGCCAGGCCATGACCTCGTCGGCCTCGGCCAAATACAACCGATCCACCAACACCAAGTCGTCCAAGGCCATCCCCAGGGTTTGGGCAAAAAGCATGGCGGTGTGGAGCGCTCGGGTGGCCGGGCTGGAATAAATGCGGTCGGGCTTGGACAGGGTGGCCCGGAAAGACTCCGCCATCTGAACGGCGTCGCGAATTCCACGTCCCTTCAGCGGCCGGTCCTTGTCGGGAAGCCGGGGATCGGTCCAGCTGCTCTTCGCGTGGCGAACCAAATACACTGTTTTCATGGCAGAATACCCTTTGCATTGCAAAAGTGAACAAATTCCGGGACCGACTGCAGGCGAAATCAATTTTTTAAGCATTTGATAACGAGAAATTTACATTTAAGCCCCTGGGGATAGGTAGTTTCGTTCCGCATGATACAGCCCCACGAACTCGCATCGGCCCATCCGCTACTTCGCGCGTCCTGGCTCCAAAAAGGGGTGTTTTGGGCACTTGGACTGGCCAAACTCAACCGGCTGTACCAGCGCCTCAAAGACCTGCCCCCGCACCTCTTTTTGCGCACCTACCTGGCGGAACAAGGCATCGTCTACCGGTTTCACGACAAGGACCTCCTGCGTATTCCCAAAACCGGTCCGGTGGTGGTGGCCAGCAACCATCCTTTGGGCGCTTTGGACGGACTGATCCTGTTGGAATTGGTCCAAAAAGTGCGGCCCGACGTCAAAATCTTGGGACACCATGTGCTGGACCGCCTGGAACCCCTGCGTCCCTATTTGCTGCCTGTTAACCCCATGGAAGGCCGTTTTGGGAGCGTTGGCGCCAGCGTTCGGGGGCTCCGCGGCGCGTTGGACTGGCTGCAAAAGGACCACGTGCTCATCGTTTTTCCAGCGGCCGAAGTCAGTCGTTTCCAGATGAAAACCCGGAAAATAGAAGACCGTCCCTACCCCGCTGGCGTTCTGCGTTTCTTGGAAAAAGTGCACGCGCCCGTGGTACCGGTTCACTTTTTTGGCCGCAACCGGTGGTCGTTTTACGCTTGGTCGCTGGTCATGGGTGCATGGAGCAGTGCTCTGCTGGTTCGCGAGGCCCTGCACCCACCCAGAATGCCCTTTGAAATCCGCATTGGAAAGGCCGGGCCCTTTGTCACCGGGGGCGACCTCCGCCACCGCATTGAACGCCTCCAGCGGGACCGACGCTACGCAAAATCCTTGTGGAACACCATTTTCTTGCCACCGCGCTCCCACGCACCCATTGCACCGGTTCCCAATCCCGACGCCTTCCGCGAGGCGGTGAAACACCACTTGTCCAAACATGCTCCTCTGGTCAGCCAGGCCGACTTGGTCGTTTTTGTGGCCCAGGGGGACTCCATTCCCGGCCTGTTGGAAACCCTGGGCAGCCTGCGGGAAACCGCCTTTCGGGCCGTCGGCGAAGGTTCCGGCATGCCGCTGGACGTAGACCGGTTTGACCCCACCTACCACCACCTCATCCTTTGGAACACCCGCACCCAAACCGTTTGGGGGGCCTACCGCTTAGGACTCGGAGCGGAAATTTTGCCCAAATACGGCAAAAAAGGCCTGTACCTCAGCGCCTTCTTCCGCTTAAAAAAGCCGGCACTCCCGCTTTTGGCACAAACCGTAGACATGGGCCGGGCCTTTGTGGTTCCCGAAGCGCAGCAGAAACCCTTGCCGCTCTACCTGCTTTGGCGCGGCATCCTGGCCTTCGCCGCCCAAGACCCCAAAAACCGGCGCTACCTCATGGGGTGCGTCTCGATCTCGAACCACTATTCCAGCCACTCCCAGCGGTTTATGCTGGGTTTTGTAAAAACCCATTTCTGGGATGCCGACTGGAGCCCCTATTTCCGACCCAAAAAGCCCTTCCACCTGCGCCTCTCCAAAGCCGACAAAAAATACCTCGCTCAAAGCACCCCGTTGGACCTCAAAGCGTTTGACCGGATGCTCGAAGAAGTCGAACCGGGGGGGCTCAAATTGCCCATTTTGCTGAAAAAATACCTGGGCCAAAACGCCCGGGTAATCGCCTTCAACCGGGACCCCGACTTCAACACCGTGGACGCTCTTTTGTACGTCGACGCCCAGTCTCTCCCCGCCGACCCGCTCCAACCCTCTGCCTAACGCGCCATGAAGCCCAGCAAAGCCCCCAGCACGTTCCGCAGCCGGTACCTGGAACACCCGGTCCACCAGCGCTGGGTGCGGCATTGGGAGGACTTGGCCGCCAACACGCCGTGGGCCAAAAACCACCCGCGCGAAGCCTATTTCATCGACCGCATTTGGGCAGACCTCCAACTTTTCAACGCCCATTTTCAGCCGCAAATTGCCAAAAAACTGGTGGACACCTGCCAAAGAGCCCTCCACCTGAAGCCCGAATTGGACGGCAGCACGGTCCGGACGTTGGAATCGTTTGGGAAATGGATTGCCCTGTCCGGCCGGGTTCCTCGTAGGAAGCTGTAGAACCAGGCAACCCGTCCTCCCTGCTTCTTGCATGCGCGGTACCTCATTGATATGCCCCCATCGCTCTGTGGCTCTCCGCCCATCTGCGAAGAGCCGTACCTTTGCAGGTATGAAACGAGCCATCCAACTTTTTGCGGCAGGCCTGCTGTTTTTAGCCGGCCACACCGCCACCGCCCAGTGGTTTCCCGTCGTGGTCGTTACCGGCCAAGTCACAGACCCCAACGGCCCTGTAGGCAACCACCCCATCCTGGTAACCATTGCCCCCACCCCGGGAACGGTAGGAGGAGGCTCCCCGGTCACCCGCACCCTGATGACCTCCGGCTCCGGGCATTACTACGATTCTATTCCGTCCACCGGAACCATGGGTACCATCACCGTGGCTACGCTGAACTGCAACGGCACCACCTTGATGAACACCATGGCCTTTACGCCCAACAACGGTCCCGCTTTTACCCTGACGTCCAACTTCACCCTGTGCGTTAACTCCGGACCCAATCCTCTAACCTGCACCGCCAGCTGGATTCTGGACACCAACCAGACCACCCCCGGTGTGGTGAATATCATCAACGCCTGCGCCACTGCGATCACGGGCCCTGCCACCAACGTCCTGACGAACTACCTCTGGGACTTTGGCGACGGCAACAGCGCCAACGGCGCCTACCCCTCCAACTTCTACACCGCTCCCGGGAAATACCAAGTATGTGTTACCATGGGCTCCGTCGCAACGGCCGTTAATGCCACCTGCACGGCCCAATTCTGCGACACGATCGAAGTGGACGCCAACGGCTACCTTGTCTACAAAGGACAAGCCGGATTCCAGCTCAACATTATCAACGCCAACCAAGTGTCCCTGACTGAGGAGAACACGGCCCCGCTTTACGCCTACCCCAACCCCGTTGCTGCTGGAGACCGGATCCAGTGGGAAGGGCCCGTACAGTCCGTAACGGCAACCTCTGCCGACGGCCGCGTGTTGGTGCAAAACCATGCAGAACCGTCCCTCTCCACCGCAGGATGGGCACCCGGTCTGTACTTTTTGACCTTGCACACCCCACAAGGTTCAACCACCCAGCGGGTGGTCCTTCGCTAAGCGCTTCCGCGCTCCTTCCCTGCGGAGGAAAATTGCTCCCCTTCCCTGCAGGCGTGTGCTCCGCACACGCCTGCAGGGATTTTTCTTTTCCTAAAACACCATCCCCTTTCGTACCTTTCTGAAAACCACCGCCCCCCATGCCCGACCTCGCCACGTACGAAGATGTAGAAAAAGTGGTTCGCACCCAGTACGACCTCCTTTTGGCCAGTCCGCAAACGGCTCCGCATTTTGCGGGCGTCGACCTCCCGCACCACCTTCCACGGGTGTGCACATTTTGGGCATTTTCGTTGGGACTGGGGGACTCCAGCTACCGGGGGTCGGTTTTTGAACCGCACAAAAGGCTGACCTTGGCCGACGCAGACTACACCGTTTGGCAGGCCGCGCTCAAATCCGCTCTGGAGGCGCACGGCATGGACGGCCCTGTGGCGCAAAGCATGGTGGCCAAAGCCCAGATGATGGAGTTTATTTTCAAGAGCAAATTGCCGGTGCAAAACCCTTCCGAATAGGGCATGCTACTGCCTCCGCTCCGTTCAGCGAACGGTGCTTAGGTACCTCCACCAAAATCAATTTAACTCCAGGTAGCGCTCGCCTTGGCAATCATCGCGCCCACGTCGGAATACAAATACGCCTCCAAAACCGAGTGGCGCTCGCTGTAGGAGACCCGATCCACTTCCAACGTCACCACCGGAGACTGGGCCTTGCCCACAATCAAGTCCAACGAAAAGTGGCGCAACGCCATGGAATCCGGCAAAAACTCCTGGCCGTAGGCCAACAAAGAAGCCAGCAACAATTCCGACGCTTCCATCCAGCCCATTACATCGCTGCTGCGGGGAGCTCCCACCAACCGAAAATACTCCTCTTGGGAGTGCATCTCTTTGACATCAAGAACATTGGCAATGTTCTTGTGCACATTGGGGGCGGGGGATTCTGGACTCATTTCGTACAAATTTACGATTTTTTGGGGTATATTTGGTACGATTTTGTACCATTAGCCATGCCCAAAACCACCCTTTTGATCGAATTCGTCCAAGAACTGGACGCCTACGAGAAGTCCTTGGAACGTCCAGAGGATGTCACCATGGAGTCGTTCCTGGGGTACATGCACGCCAAATACCTCCAGCCTCCCCTGGCCATGCGCACCTTGGCCGGCGAATTGGAGATCACGGTGCAAAATGCCGGTGCCGAGCGAGAAACGGACATGAGCATCCTCTTCACGTTGCTGCACCGGTACGTCAAACACTACACCTCCTTGGCCTTGGAAGAGTGCGATTTGGGCAGCGCCGACGAGTTCTCCTTTGCCGTCGTTTTGATGACCTACCCCAGTTTGTCCAAAACCGAACTAATTCGACTCAATGCCTTTGAAAAATCTACCGGCATGGAAATAATTAACCGTTTGGTGAAGAAGGGCTGGATGGAACAATCGCCGGGAGAGGAGGACAAACGCACCCAACGCATCCGCATCACGGACCAAGGCCGTAAAAAACTCCTGGGCGTTATGCACGAGATGGAAAAAGTCGGGCAAATAGTCGCCGGAAACCTGTCCGTGTCCGAACGGAACTCCTTGCATTATCTGCTGCGCAAACTGGAACACCACCACCACACGGTCCGTTCGCAGTTCAAGAATCCTACGCTGAACGAACTGGT